>CAZNSV010000377.1:0-3824 GCA_964575775.1 uncultured Desulfovibrionaceae bacterium | reverse complement strand
AAGGCAACCCACTGCCGGACATGGACGTGCTGCTCTGGCGGCTCACGGACCTCAAATTCCAGGCCCCGGCCAGCGAGGCCTTGCCGGACAGTGCGGCGGAAGTCCTGCGCTGGGTGCTGCGCGCGGCGGACGGCACGGACACCATGGTCCGCTTTCATGAAGACCCGCGGTTACCGCAGGGGCAGTGCTGGGTGGGGCTCGAGAATCCCCCCCGCCAGTACCCCGTGCAGAGGGAACTGCTCGACGATTTGCTGGCCAGGCTCGCCACGGCCCCGCCCCCCCTGGGCGAACAGGCAGCCCCGGACCTGACCACAGACCGGCCGCAAGCGCCGGAAGACACGACCACACCGAAGGAGTAGGCATGGCACGCATCACCGTTGAAGACTGTCAACAAAAGGTCGATAACCGCTTTCTGCTGGTCCAGATGACCATCAAGCGGGTACACAACTACCGCGAAGGGTACGAGCCCCTGGTGCAGAGCCGGAACAAGGAAGTTGTAACCGCGCTGCGCGAAATCGCCGAAGGCAAGGTGCACGTGGTGGAAGCGCCGCAACAGCAATTGCCCCAGGCCGAAGACCTCAATCCCGGCGGCATGCAGTTCGCCGAACAGACCCAGCTCCATTATTGACCGCCATGGCCGCCAAACGCGACTATTACGAGATTCTGGGTGTGGGGCGCGACGCCGGGGAAGACGAGATCAAACGGGCCTACCGCAAGCAGGCCATGCAGTACCACCCGGACCGCAATCCCGGCGATGCCGAGGCCGAAGACCTCTTCAAGGAGGCTGCCGAGGCCTACGAGGTGCTGCGCGATCCGCAAAAACGGGCGCGCTACGACCAGTTCGGCCATGACGGACTCTCGGCCAACGGCTTCCACGGCTTCTCCAACGCCGAGGACGTGTTCAGCACCTTCGGGGACATCTTCAGCGAGTTCTTCGGCTTCGGAGGGGGGCGCCAGCGCGGCCCCCGACCTCAGGCCGGTGCGGACCTGCGCTACAACCTGTCCCTGAACTTCCGCGACGCCGCCAAGGGCACCGAGACCCTGCTCCGGATCCCCAAGAATGTGACCTGTCCGGAGTGTAAGGGCAGCGGCGCGGCCCCTGGCACCAGCCCCGAGACCTGCGCCCATTGCCACGGCAGCGGCCAGGTGCAGCAGAACCAGGGCTTTTTCCGCCTCGCCATGACCTGCCCCAGCTGTCGCGGCGAGGGCAAGGTGGTCCGCACGCCCTGCCCCAACTGTCGTGGGCGGGGGCAGGTCCAGGAAGTGCGCGAGCTTTCCGTGCGTATCCCCGCCGGCGTGGACAACGGCAGCCGCCTGCGTCTGCGTGGCGAGGGCGAGCCCGGCGTGCACGGTGGCCCCCCGGGGGACCTCTATGTGGTCATCCACGTGGAGGAGGACAAGACCTTCCAGCGGCATGGCCAGGACCTGGTCTACCAGGCCGAGATCACCTTCGTGCAGGCCTGCCTGGGCGACAAGATCGAAATCCCCACCCTGGACGAGCCCGTGACCCTGGACATCCCCAAGGGCACCCAGAGCGGCGAGATCTTCAAGGTCCGCAACCTGGGGCTGCCCTACCTGGGCAGCGAGCACAAGGGCGACCTGCTGGTGGAGGTGAAGGTCAAGATTCCTTCCAGCCTGAGCCGCAAGCAGGAGGAGTTGCTGCGGCAGTTCCAGGACCTGGAGGAGCAGCGCCCCTTGAACAAGGTCAAGAACTTCTTCTCGGGCAAGAAGTCCAAGCAGAGCAAGGCCGCCAGCGGCTAGGACGCGGCCACGACCATGGATCCGCAGGGGGAGGGCCCGCCACCGGGCCGCCCCCTTTTTGGTGCAATCCGCCGGTCCGCAGTCCCGGACCGCAAGCCTGATGCCTCCCAGCAGGGGCAGGAGCCGCAGAGCCATGAACTCCCAGCAACTGACGCACCTCGACGCAGCCGGACAGGCGCACATGGTGGACGTGGGCGACAAGGCCCAGACCCAGCGCAAGGCCGTGGCCGGTTGCCGGGTGCTGGTCTCCGCCGCAACCCTGGAGCTGATCCGCGACAAGAGCCTGCCCAAGGGCGACGTTACCGCCACGGCGCGCATTGCCGGGATTCTGGCCGCCAAGCGCACTGCGGAGCTCATTCCCCTCTGCCACCCGCTGTTCCTGAGCTACGTGGACGTGCAGCTGACCCTGACGGAAACGCCCCCAGCGGTGGAGATCCGGGCCGAGGCCCGCACCACGGGGCAGACCGGGGTCGAGATGGAAGCCCTCACCGCCGCGCAGGTGGCGGCCCTCACGGTCTACGACATGTGCAAGGCCGTGCAGAAGGACATGGTCATCGAGGCCGGACGCCTGCTGCACAAATCCGGGGGGCGCAGCGGCACCTACGACGCACCCTGAGACCCGCCGCATTCCCCGCCCCGACGATGTCGTCAACCTCGCGGACGTCCTTGGCGCGGGGGTGCCACCGTCCTCCCCAGCCCGCCGGAAACGCTACAAGGATAGACCGCGTTCATGGACCGTGACTCCGGCACCGCAACGCCCCTGCATCGCGACAGGAACCTGCTGATCCTCTTCGGCGTGACGCTCATGGCGGTCATGGGCGTGACCAGCGTGGCCCCCACCCTGCCCACGCTCATCGCCAACCTGGACGGCGCCCACGAGGGCAACATCGGCCTGGTGGTCACGGTGTTCACCCTGCCCGGGGTCCTGCTCACGCCCCTGCTGGGCATCCTGGCCGATCGGGTGGGGCGCAAGCGGGTCCTGATCCCGTCCCTGCTGCTCTTCGGCCTGGCCGGACCGGCCTGCGCCCTGGCCCAGACCTTCGACCAGCTTCTGCTCCTGCGCCTGCTGCAGGGCATGGGGGCCGCCGCCCTGGGCGCCCTCAACGTGACCATCATCAGCGACCTCTACACGGGGCACGCCCGCGCCACGGCCCTGGGCCTCAACGCCGGGGTCCTCAGCTGCGGCGTGGCCCTCTATCCGCTCCTGGGGGGTACCCTGGCCTGGTTGGACTGGCGCTACACCTTCCTGCTGCCCCTGCTGGCCCTGCCCCTGGCCGTGGTGGTGCTGCGGGGGCTGCGCAACCCCGAACCCGAAAACGGCAGTGGCCTGGGCGCGTACTTTCGTGGTGCCTGGCAAGGCCTGCGCCGCCGCGAGGTGCTGCTGCTCTTCGCCTCTTCCCTGGCCACCTTCATCCTGCTCTACGGCCCCTTCCTGACCTATCTGCCCGTCACCCTTGGGCAGGTCCACCAGGCCACGCCCCTGGTCATCGGGCTGATCATGTCCCTGGCCGCACTGAGCACCGGCCTGGCCGCGGGCTCCCTGGGGCGCCTGACCCGCCGCTTCCCCGAGCACCGTCTCCTCACCGCAGCCTTCCTGCTCTACGCCCTGGCCTGCCTGGGCCTGGCCCTCATGCCCGGGCTCTGGTGGTTCCTGCTCCCCGTGATCCTGCTCGGCATGGGGCAGGGGCTGAACATGCCCTGCGTCCAGAGCATGCTGGCCGGACTGGCCCCGTCCGAGAACCGGGCCGGGTTCATGGCCCTCAACGGCACCATACTCCGCCTGGGGCAGACCCTGGGCCCGCTGCTCACCGGACTGCTCTTCGCCTGGCAAGGCACGGACGCCGTGTTCTACGGCGGCGCGCTGCTGGCCCTGGCCGTGGCCCTGACCCTGGGCAGCCTGCTGCGGCCCAAGGTTCCGTAACCACCTGCCCAGCTGCTCCACGAAATAAAGCGTTGCCGCGCACCCATGGCAAGGGGCGCACAGCAACGCTGAATCTCACTGTTCCCGAATGGCGTGGTTCGGGGCTGAATGCAATGCGCTTGGTAAATGAGGACGGCGAGGA
>CAZNSV010000376.1:0-3827 GCA_964575775.1 uncultured Desulfovibrionaceae bacterium | reverse complement strand
TCCTGGTGCATGGCCTGGGTGATTCTCCCTGGTCGTTCAACGATATCGGGCCGATTCTCGCCAGCCACGGGTTCTTGGTGCGCACGGTGCTGCTTCCGGGCTGTGGCACCAAGCCCGTGGACATGATCGGCATCAGCGCTGACGACTGGCGCCGTGTGGTGGTGGAACAGACCGACATTCTGCGGCGGGAGGGGCGCGAGGGCTTTCTGGGCGGCTTTTCCACCGGGGCCAACCTGGTGCTGGAGTACGCTTACGCGCATCCGGAAATCCAGGGATTGGTCCTGTTTTCACCTGGTATCAAATCCGACGAACCTCTTGATTTTCTAGCACCGTTTGCCGCCTTGTTCTCGGACTGGCTGCTGGACCCGGACAGCGGAAGACCTCTTCAGGATCCGATGCGCTACTCCATTGTGCCCACCAACGGCTTTGCCCAGTTTTACCGTACCAGCGTCGCCGTGCGGCGTCTTATTCAGAGGACCACCTTTGACAGACCGGTTGTCATGATTCTTTCGGAACACGACTCCGTGCTCGACGTGCGCTACATTCTGAAACGTTTCACAACCAGGTTCACCCACCCGCAGAGCCGTCTGATCTGGTACGGCGCACCTGTTGCGGAGCATGGTGAGCGGGTGTTGGTCCGACCCGATGCGCTGCCGGAATGGCGGATCAGTGCCTTTTCGCACATGGGCGTGTTGTTTTCTCCTCACAACGAGGAGTACGGGTTCAACGGAACCCAGCGCATTTGCTGGAACGGGGAATCCCGGACCAACTACCAGCGGTGTCTGGCGGGAGAGGAAGTCTGGTTTGCCGATTGGGACTATGAAGAACCAGGAAAGGTACACGCGCGCCTGACCTTCAATCCCTATTTCGACTGGCAGGCATCCGTGATCCTGGAGGTGCTGGAAAGTGGTCTGAATTATGCGACAACCGCAGGATACGAGTGACGCGACCGCACAAGGGGCGGTCAGCTGCAGGTTGCAAGCCGGACTTCGTTCTTCCTTGGCCCGACGTTTCTGTCCTGGTGCGGGCCGCGTGTCTTGAATTGGGCTGCAGCCCTGATGCGACGTTTCTGACTTGGTGCAGACCATTGTGTCTTAAAGTTGGCTGCAACCCATTGTTTACAAAACACATGTCTTTGCGCAGTCTTTACGCAGCCTTTTCGGAATCCGGGTTTTGTCTCATAATGTAAATTATGTTAACTTTTCCATGGGAGTGTCTCGTGCACTCCCCCCAGAGCTTGCGCACCCGGAATGATCCAGGCAAGATCACCTTGAAGTCGCCCCTCGGTACCCGGGCATACTCCGCTCACCATTCCCGGTGCACCAGCAGCACGCCCCCCAGCACCAGGGCCACACCCAGGAGCTTTTCCCAGGTAACCGCACGCAGCGGGAAGCCCAGCAGCCCGTAGTGATCCAGGAGTAGCCCCCCGAGCAGTTGGCCGAGGATGATCAGGGCCATCATGGCACCCGCCCCCAGACGCGGCGCGAGGTCGATGCTCATGGTGACGAAGAAGGCGCCCAGCAGGCCGCCGCTCCAGTGCCAGATCCGGGTCTGCTCCAGGGCCCCGGCGGGCCACGGAATGCGCAGCACCAGGACGTAAGCCGCCAGGGCCACGGTGCCCACGGCAAAGGAGATGGTTGCCGCCAGCACCGTATGCTGGGCCCAGTGCCGCAGGAGGTTGTTGATCCCGGCCTGCACGGGCATGAGCGCCCCGGACAGGATGGCCGCGAAGATCAGCAGGGTTTTCATGAAGTGGTCCTTTAAGAGTTCGCGTAGGGCATTGTCGCCACGCAGGCAGGGAGCGCCCTGCCCGGTCCCGGCCCCGTGTCGGGGTCACTTGCTCTCGTGGGTGAAGACATGGTCCCAGTCCGCGCCTGGCGGGTTCTGCAGCAGGCTGCGGCAGCGCTCCACGTAGAGGGCGTAGAGTCTGGCGGGGTTGAACTCCTGCCCCAGCCGCTGAAACAGCTCCCCTGCCCTGGCGAAGTCCTGGGCCTTGTACAGGTCCAGGGCCTGGCCGTAGAGCTCGAGTTCCCGCTCCGCGAACAGGAAGGCGCTGGCCGTATGGGGGGTGAAAATCCCGATGGGGCGGGCCTTGCCCTTGACCCGCACCGTGTCCACCTCCTGGAAGTACAGCTCCCCGTCGCAGCCCTGGCGGATGCTCTCGCTGACCACGATCCCCAGGCCGTAATACTTGGTGAGCCCTTCCAGCCGTGAGGCCAGGTTCACGTTGTCGCCGATGATGGTGTAGTCGAAGAGGTCCTTGGAGCCCATGTTGCCCACGCGCACCCGGCCGCAGTGCAGGCCGATGCCGATCTGCAGCTCAAGGTTGAAGCGTTCCTTGAAGTCTAGGTTGAGTTCAGCCAAGGCCTCCTGCATGCCCAGGGCCGATCGCACCGCCCGCTCCTGGTGCCCCGGCGTGTCCAGCGGCGCGTTCCAAAACGCCATGATGGCGTCGCCGATGAACTTGTCCAGGGTGCCGTCCGTGGCGATGATCCGGGCCGTCATGGGCGTGAAGTAGCCCTGCAGCAGCTCGCTGACCTGATGGGGGCTGAGCTGTTCGCTGAGACTGGTGAAGCCGCGGATGTCGGAAAACAGGATGCTCACCTCGCGCTCTTCGCCGCTCAGGGAAAGCTTGTCGGGCGACTTGACCATCTGCTCCACCACGGCCTTGGACACGTAACGGGAAAAGGCCGTGTGGAAGAACCGCCGCTGGCTCTCCTCGCGCCAGAACTTGAGCAGGGTCAGCAGCGTGAAGTTCAAGCCAAGAGTGAGTGTGGGGATCAGGGGTGAGAGATAGAGCCCCCGCGAACCGAAAGTCCAGGCCGCCCCATACCAGAGCCCCCCCACACAGGCGCCGAGGGGCAGCAGGCTCCAGGTCGCGCCGGTCCAGGTCAGCAACAGGGTGGACAGGAGCCCCATGCCCAGGACCAACAGCACTTCCAGCTCCCGCAGGTACTCGGGTTCGAGCAGGAAATCCCCCACGATGAGGTTGTCCAGCACGGTGGCGTGCACCTCCACCCCCGGGTACAACTGGTCCAGGGGCGTGGTGCGGATGTCCTTGAGCCCGGCGGCCGAGGTGCCGATGAAGGCGACCTTGCCCGCCAAGGCCCCTGGGGGCAGACGGTCCAGAAGCACGTCCGCGGCCGGGATGTACGGGAAGCTCCGCCGGGGGCCGCGAAAGTGCAGCAGGGTCTGCCCCTGCCCGGCCAAGGGCACGATGCGCTCGCCCAGTTGCAGGGCCGGGGCCTCGATGCCGGCCTTGGGGTTACTCTTCAACCAGAGGATGATCTGTTCCGTGGGAAAGGCCTGCAGATAGGCGGCCAGGGCCAGGCTGGGGTAGAACGCGTCCCGGTACTCGATGAGCAAGGGGGCATGGCGCAGGATGCCGTCCGGGTCCGGCAGGGCGTTGAAGAACCCCGAGCCGGGGGCGTGACGTCCCAGAGGCTCCACGTTGCAGACCACGTTCGGCGCCCGGTAGAAGAGCCGCTCCAGGTCCGGCGAATCCGGGCCGCTCAGCACCGCGAGGTTGAGCTTGTGCAGGCTGCAGGGAGCGGCCTGCCCGTTCGGAGCGGCAAAGTTAAAGTGATAGCCCAGGACAAAGGGCCCCTGCCCCAGGGCCGCGGCCAGGGTGGCGTCGTTGTCCAGCAGCTGCGGGGGGACCTGCCCCAGGTCCAACCGGAACCGAAAATCCTGGAGAATGGTGGCCTGCAGCACGTCCAGGGAACTGCGGTCCGGCTCGGGGAACACGATGTCCAGCGCCGCGGCGGCCACCCCCAGGTCGCGGAGCTTTTCCAGGAGCCGGGCGATGCGGTAGCGTGGCCAGGGCC
>CAZNSV010000375.1:0-3829 GCA_964575775.1 uncultured Desulfovibrionaceae bacterium | reverse complement strand
CAGCCCCATGGCCTCCAGGGCGGGGTTGAGGGCGATCTCCTCGCTGATCATGGACTTGCCCTTGACCACCTTCTGCGCGCCGTAACGCTTGGCCAGGGAGCAGGCGATGTCCCGGGCCTCGGCGGCCGTGGCGGCCCAGTGCACCTGGATGCCGTTGGCCGTGAGGTTCCGTTCCAGCAGTTCCAGCAGCTCGGGCAGGTTCTCCAGGGTGCGCAAGCGGGCCTGCCGAGCCCGGGCCAGATGGCCGGCGCTGTCGGGCAGGGCGGCCAGCCCCCGTTCCCGGGCCTCGCGAAAGTGCCCCGCAGCGCGGACCAGGGCCTTGCGCAGGGTCAGGTTCCGGGTGGCGGCCGCGGCCCGGCCGCGAAAATCTTGTGGCGTCGTGGTCATGAGACCTCCCCGGCCAGGACCTGGGCCGCGTGCAGCACCCGTACCGCCTGGCCGCGTCCGGCATAGCCGCTGCGCAGGGTCAGCAGGCAGCCGATCTCGGCGGTGATCACGGTGTCGGCCCCGGACTGCTCCAGGGCCGTGTCCAGGGTGGCCAGCTTGCCCTCGAGAATGGCCTGGCTGACTTCCGGGAACTCCAGGCTGAAGGCCCCGCCGAAACCGCAGCAGGCTTCATGGTTGGGCGGGTCCACCAGGTTCAGCCCCGGCACGCGCCCCAGCACGCGACGCACCTGCCCCTGCACTCCCAGGGCCCGCACCTGGCAGGACTCGTGGTAGGCGGCGGGGGCGGCACAGTCCGGGGGCTGCAGCCGTGCCCCTGCCTGTTGGTCCAGGAACTCGCAGAGCTCGAAGGCCCGCGCGGCCAGGTCCAGGGCCCGCTGTCGCCAGCTTGGCTCGTCGGCGAAAAGCTCGGGGTAGCGGCGCAGCATGGCGATGCAGGACGCCGAGGGCGCCACCACGGGCTCCGGACCGGAGAATATCTCCAGGCAGTGGCGGGCCAGGGCCTTGGTGCGGGCAAAGCGCCCCTGCTTGTAGAGCGGCTGACCGCAGCAGGTCTGCCCTTCGGGGACGTGCACGGTGTAACCGCAGCCCTCGAGTACCACGGCAGCGGCCAGGCCCACTTCGGGGCAGAGCTCCTGCACCAGGCAGGGCGTCATCAGGGCCACCGCCCCACCGTGCCCCCAGTTGGGGGGCGGATCAGAAGGCGTCAACATCATCGTCCGGCTCCAGGGCGTCCGTGTCGGGCTCCGTTGCCTCAGCGGACGCGGTGTCCACGGCTTAGGGCACGGTGGCGGTCTTGTTCTGTTGGCGGGCAAAGACCAGGAAGCCGGTGTGCGCCACCATGCGGTCGTCGGGGCGCAGGCGGTCGGGCACGGGCTTGTAGCGGCGCAGGAGGATCTCCAGCACTTCCACGCCGTCGAAGGGCCCCTGCTCGAGCCCCACCAGCAGGTCCGAGACCTGGTTCACCGTGGGCAGGAGGAAGCCCAGGGGCGCGCCGGGCGCCACCGCTGCCGCGGCCTGGGGCAGATACTCCCAGGGGGTGCGCACATCCAGGAACAGGGCGTCTACGCCGCTCTGTTGGAACCCCTCGGCGATGTCGTGGTCGAACTGCTCCACGTTCTCGCCCTGGCCCGCCCACTCCAGGTTCTTGCGACACAGGGCGGCGAACTCGGGGCGGCGCTCGTAGGTGTAGACATGGCCCTGGGGACCGGCGAACCAGGACAGGGCCAGGGTCAGACTGCCGGAGCCGCTGCCGGCCTCGATGACCCGGCAGCCGGGCCCGATGCCCAGCTTCATGCAGATGTACCCGATATCCTTGGGATAGATGATCTGGGTCTGACGCTTGACGCCCTTGACCAGGTCATAGAGGGTGGGGCGCAGCAAACGATAGGGTCGCCCCATGTGGGAGAGCAGGGTGTCGCCGTACTCCGCCGCCTCGATGGCCTCCATGGGAATGAAGCCGTCGTGGGTGTGCAGGGCCTCGGAAGACCCCACCCTGATCAAGTAGCGTTTGCCCTTGGGGCTGACCATCTGTACCAATTGTCCGTGTGCGGGCATGCAGCGCCTCCCTTTTCCAGCCGGCTGCGAGCGTGGAATGCTCCCCGGCGGCAGTGAGCAGTCCGCTACGTGCAACCCGGGCCTTCTGTCAAGAAACCGCGGCAGGCGCAAGCGTGCCCGTAATCCACCCCTGACACGGCCTCCTTTGCGCTTGATAGTCGCGCCCCTTATCCCTTATGCACGCACTGCCGCGTAGCGGAATGCGCGCCACCCCCTTGCACAAGGACTGCCATGTCGTATCTGTATGTATTCGGACCGGTGCTCTCCGGTCGTCTGGGCCGCTCCCTGGGGCTCGATCTGCTGGGACGCAAGATCTGCAGCTTCGACTGCCTGTACTGCGAAGTGGGGCCCAACCCCGAGCGCACCCTGGAACGCCGGGCCTACGTCCCCACCGAGGCGGTACTCGAGGAGTTGACCCGCTGGCGTCGCGAGCACCCCGGCCCCCTGGACTACGTGACCCTGGCCGGTCAGGGCGAGCCCTGCCTGCACAGCGAGCTGGGGCTGCTGCTGGCCGAGGTGGGGCGCATCCTCCCCGGGGTGCCCCGCGCGGTGCTGACCAACTCCTCCCTGCTGGGGGACGCCCAGGTGCGTCGCGAGCTGGCCCTGGCCGAGGCGGTGCTGCCCTCGCTGGACAGCCTGGTGCCCGAGGAGTTCATGCGGCTCAATCGCCCCCACAAGGACGTGACCTTGGAGCGCCTGGCCGAGGACCTGCTCACCTTCCGAAGCGAGTACCAGGGGCGGTTGTTCCTGGAGGTCTTCCTGAGCCGGGGCTGCAACGACAGCGAGGAGAATCTGGCGCGGCTGCGGGACTACGTGCCCCGCCTGGCACCGGACCGGGTGGACGTGGTGACCCTGAGCCGCCCCGGCGCCTATGCCACGGGGCGTGCGGCAGAGCCCGCCGTGCTGGAACGCTTCCGGTCCGTACTGGGGCCCCTGGCCGAGAAATGCAGTGTTTCCGGCTCGAAAGACAATAGCGCCATTGCCATGGGTCGGGCTTTGGTGCATGAGGAAGAGGCGCATGCCGGAAGCCGGAGCGGATTGCGGGAAGCAATACAGGCAGAGGCCCAGACTGGGGGGCTGAACGACGAAGTGTACCAGTCCCTGCGCCGCAGACCCCAGACCGCGGCCCAGTTGGCCGTGGCCCTGGGTCGGAGCGAGTCCGCGGTGGCGGAGGCTCTGCAGGAGCTGCAGCACAGGGGGCTGCTGCTGACGCTGCCCGGAACGCCGCGCTTCTACAAAGCCGGTTGACGCACAAATTTTGGCGGGCACGCGGTGCCCGCGACATCACATTTCAGCAGAGGTCAAATTTTCATGTCCAAAGAAAAGAAAAGCAAACGCAAGATGTTTATCAGCGTCCTGCCCGGCGAACAGGTGGAGGTGGTGCTCGCCGAGGACGGACACGTGCAGGAATACTACGTGGAGATGCTGCACCAGGCCAAAACCAAGGGCAACATCTACAAAGGCACCATCCACAACGTGGACACCTCGCTGCAGGCCGCGTTCATCAACTACGGCGCCGAACGCAACGGCTTTCTGCAGATCGACGAGGTGCACCCGGAATACTATCTGCAAGCTCACGACGCCAAGAAGGGGCACAAGTACCCCCTGATCCAGCGCGTGCTCAAGCCCGGGCAGGAAATGCTCATCCAGGTGGTCAAGGAGCCCACGGGCACCAAGGGCGCGTTCGTCACCAACTACATTTCCCTGCCCGGCCGCTGTGTGGTGCTTACGCCCGGGCGCGAGCAGATCGGGGTATCCCGCAAGGTGGAGGATGTCTTCAACGCGGCGGGACGCGTCGTAGCCGGGGTCGTTTCGGACCTCATCGGGC
>CAZNSV010000374.1:0-3859 GCA_964575775.1 uncultured Desulfovibrionaceae bacterium | reverse complement strand
CCCCAGCGTGGGAATCCTGGCCACACCTGAAACCGCCTGGGACTGGGCAGCTCTGGTCAACAGCAATCCGGCGCCCCTGGTGGAACTCTGGCTGCAGGACGTCCCCGCACCGCGCCCCTTGCCCTCGGGGTGGCGCAAACGCAAGGGCGACGTCGCGGACTTCTTGGCCAGCCGCCATGCCTGCCTCTACGCCCCCGCCGCGCTGCACGGGCAGGCCCTGACACAGGGGCGGTTGGTGCTGGGACCCGGCCAGGAAGGGTGCTGGCTTTGGCCCGACCTGCTACCGCACAATTTTCTGCTGCACTCCGCGGCCCTGGGACCAACGCCCACAGCCCGCCCCCCGGACCCTGCCAACGAGGAACCGACATGAGCAAGAAGCCCCCTTCCAGAAAATACATGGAGAAGCTGCGCAACATCGGCATCATCGCGCACATCGACGCCGGCAAGACCACCCTCACCGAGCGTATCCTCTTCTACACCCAGAAGATCCACCGCATGGGCGAGGTCCACGAGGGCATGGCCACCATGGACTTCATGCCCGAGGAGCAGGAGCGCGGCATCACCATCGCCTCGGCCTGCACCACCTGCTATTGGCAGGGCGCCACCATCAACATCATCGACACCCCCGGACACGTGGACTTCACCATCGAAGTGGAGCGCTCCCTCCGGGTGCTGGACGGCGCCGTGGGCGTGTTCTGCGCCGTGGGGGGCGTGGAGCCCCAGTCCGAAACGGTCTGGCGCCAGTCCGAAAAGTTCCACATCCCCAAGTTGGCCTTCATCAACAAGCTGGACCGGCCGGGCGCGGATTTCGAGGCCGTGCTGGAGGCCATGCGCGTCAAGCTCAAGGCCAACCCCCTGCCCCTCTGCATCCCCCTGGGGCAGGGGCAGGAGTTCCGGGGCATCATCGACCTTTTGCGCCTCGAGCGGCTGGCTTTCGACCAGGCGGACCAGGGGCGCAGTTACACCAGCCACCCCCTGACCGACGAGGAGCAGGCCCTGGCCGCACCCTGGCGGGAGCGCTTGGTGGAGGCCCTGGCCGAAGAGGACGACGCCCTGCTGGAGCGCTATCTCGGCGGCGAGGAACTGCCCGTGGAGGCCCTGCAGGCCGCCGTGAAGCACGGTACCCAGGCCCTGCGGCTGGTGCCGGTCTTTGCCGGGTCCGCCCTCAAGAACATCGGCGTGCAACCCCTCATGGACGCCGTGGGCCTCTACCTTCCCAGCCCCCTGGAGGCCGAACCCGCCCGGGGGCAGGACCCCAAGACCCACGAATGGCACAAGATCGAACCCCAGCCCGGGGGCGCTCTCTCGGCCCTGGTCTTCAAGGTCAGCATGGAGACGGGGCGCAAGCTGGTCCTGGTCCGGCTTTACAGCGGCACCATCGAGGCCGGGCAGAACGTCTACAACCTCACCCGGGACGCGGAGGAGCGCGTGGCGCGCATCTTCCGCCTCCATGCGGGGCAGAAGGAAAAAGTCGACCAGGCCCTGGCCGGGGACATCGTGGCCCTGGCCGGACTCAAGCACGCCCGCACCGGCGACACCCTGTGCAGTCGGGAAGCGCCCCTGCTCTTGGAGACCATCGCGGCCTACAAGCCCGTGATCTCCCTGGCCCTGGAACCCCGGAACTCGGCGGAGGGCGAGCGGCTGCTGGAAGTGCTGGACAAGCTGGTCCAGGAAGACCCCACCCTGTTTTTCAATACCGAGGAGGATACCGCCCAGCTCATCCTCTCGGGCATGGGCGAACTGCACCTGGAAGTGGTGCTGGAGCGCGTCCGACGCGAGTACAACGTGGCCCCGCGCGTGGGCAAACCCCAGGTGGTCTATCAGGAGACCATCAGCCGCGAGGCCCGGGGCGAAGGCGAATTTCACCGGGAGCTGGGCGAACAGCTGCACTACGGCAGCGTGGTGCTGGATATCGCCCCCCTGCCCCGCGACAGCGGCGTGGAGCTGAGCCTGGGCGTGGATCCCGATGCCTGGCCCAAGGCCTGGCTGGATGCCGTGGCCCAGGGCGTGGAGGACAGCCTGCAGAGCGGCGTGCTCAAGGGCTGCCCGGTGCGCGACCTGCGGGTGCGCATCGTGGAACTGCGCAGAAAGGATGGCGAGAGCAGCCCGGCCGGCTATCACATGGCCGCGGTGGCGGCCCTCAAGCAGGCCCTGCAGGAGGCGGCGCCGCAACTGCTGGAGCCGATCATGCACGTGGAAATCGCCCTGCCCGACGAATTCGTGGGCGAGGCCATCGGGCTCCTGGGCGCCAAAGGGGCCAAGGTGGAGAACATCTTCGATCGGACCGGGCAGAAGGTGGTCCAGGCCCTGGCCCCCATGCGCATGCTCTTCGGGTTCTCCACGGACCTGCGCTCCGCCACCCAAGGCCGCGCAGGGCTCATGCTCAAGTTCG
The DNA here is from genome assembly GCA_964575775.1 of uncultured Desulfovibrionaceae bacterium. Taxonomy (GTDB): domain Bacteria; phylum Desulfobacterota; class Desulfovibrionia; order Desulfovibrionales; family Desulfovibrionaceae; genus CAZFCK01. Next base: position 1,467 of record CAZNSV010000374.1, on the reverse strand, counting down.
CCCGCTTCGACATCCTGGAATAAACGGCCATGTCCTCGGGCAAACTGCTCTTCCGCTTCAGGAACATCTTCAGCAGCCGCCCCCTGGCGCGCAACATCGCCCGTAGCGGCATGTGGTCCCGTATGGGGCGTTGGGTGCGCCTCAATTACCTGCGCATCATCCGGCTCAAGACCTCGGCCCACTCTATCGCCCTGGGCTGCGCGCTGGGCATCTTCGTCGGCTTCATGCCCATCATTCCCTTCCAGGCCATCGTGGTGCTGACCCTGGCGTTCATCTTTCGCGCCAACAAGATCACCGCCTTCTCCTTCACCTTCATCTCCAGCCCCATCAACATGATCCCCTTCTACACCATGCTCTACATGGTGGGGCGCTGGGTCCTGCCCTTCTCCCGGGTGCACTTCAACCCGCGCCAGCTCGAACTGATGGAACTCATCGAGCAGGGCTGGCACCTGGTGGCGGTGATGACCGTGGGCGGGCTGATTCTGGGCATCCCTTCCGCGATCATAACCTATTTCGTCATGCGTCGGTTGATACTGGCCTACCGCAAGCGGCGGGCCATCCGGCTTTTGAAGAAGCAGCCCGATGTCCTCTGAGCGCCATCCCGCTCCACGCAAGAGCCTGGGGCAGCATTTCCTGACCGATGCCAACATCGCCCGCAAGATCGTGGGGTTGCTGCAGCTTGAACCCGGAGACCGGGTGCTGGAGATCGGCCCCGGACAGGGAGCCCTGACACGGCACCTGGTGGCCCTGCCTCTTGCGCTGCTCTGCACGCTGGAAAAGGACAGCCACTGGGCCCATGCCCTGCCACGCAGCCTGCCGGGTCTGCGGATGATCCACGGCGACGCCATGACCATGGACTGGGGCAGGCTCCGGCGCCACGGGGGCTGGAAGCTGGTGAGCAACCTGCCCTACAACGTGGCCTCGCCGCTGCTGTGGGACATCGCCGCGGCCGGAGGCTTCACGCGCGGGGTGTTCATGGTGCAGAAGGAAGTGGCCCAACGCCTGGCGGCGGCGCCTCACAACAAACAGTACGGGGCCCTGACGGTCTGGGTGCAGAGTTTCGCCCGGGTGCGGCTGGCCTTCACGGTGCCTCCGGGAGCCTTCCGCCCCCCACCGAAAGTGGATTCCGCGGTCTTTGTACTGGAACCGCGGGAGGTGCCCCTGGCCGTGGAGCGCGGTGCGCTATCGCACGTGCTGCACCTGTGTTTTCAGAAGCGTCGCAAGCAGTTGCGCAGCATCCTGAAGCCCCTGTATCCCGGTTTGGACCCCCTGCTGGAATCCCTGGGGCTTACGGGCACGGAACGCCCGGAGGACCTGACCGTGGAGACCTTCAACCTCCTGGCGAGAAGCCTGAAATCCGGCATTGTCGCTTGACTTTCGCAGGGAAATCGGATTTTAAGGGTGCGTAGCAGCGCGTTACTGCTGTTGATAAATTCACAAGCTCTGCTGGGGGCAAGGCCGGAGACC
>CAZNSV010000373.1:0-3867 GCA_964575775.1 uncultured Desulfovibrionaceae bacterium | reverse complement strand
GACCGAGGAACTGCTGCGCAACAATCCCTGGGTGCGGGGGGTTGCGCTCAAGCGCGAGTTGCCGCATTCCTTGAGCATCGTCATCGAGGAGCGCGAGCCGCGTTTCTGGAAGCTGCACGGCGAAGCGCTGTATTTTGCGGACGCGGACGGTCGGGCCATCGCCCCCGTGGGGACCGAGGCCTTCCGGGCCTTGCCCATGCTCTATCTGGACGAGGGCATGGAGAGTCTGTTGCCGGTGTTTCATGCCTTCAGCACCCGGGCCAAGGCCCTGCACTCGGGGTTCAACCCGAGCCATGCCGCCTGGGTGCGGGTGAAGAGCGACATGAGCATCGAATTGTACATGGAAAGCCGGGATCTGCTGGTCACGCTGGATACCCGGAACTGGGAGTTGAATCTGGACTGTCTGCGCCAAACGTGGAACGATCTGGTCCGTCGCGGGGAGCACGAGAGTGTGCGGGCCCTGTCGGCCCACGGCGCCAAGGTCTGGGTGACCAGAAGCTAGCGACACGTCGCCGGAACCTATGTTCCGGCAATGCATACGGGGAAAGGGAGAAAGGGATATGGCCAAGCCGGAGTTGATCGTCGGCCTGGATGTGGGCACCACAAAGATCTGCGCCGTGGTGGGCGAGCTGACCGAAGGCGGCGTGGACATCGTCGGCATCGGCACCAGCCCCTCCACGGGGTTGCGCAAGGGCGTGGTGGTGAACATCGAGCAGACCGTGCAGTCCATCAAGAAGGCCCTGGAAGAGGCCGAACTCATGGCCGGGTGCGAGATCCGTTCCGTGTACGCGGGCATCGCCGGAAGCCACATCAAGGGCTTCAACAGCCACGGCGTGATCGCGGTCAAGGGGGGCGAAGTGGGGCCCAAGGACATCGAGCGGGTCATCGACGCGGCCAAGGCCGTGGCCATTCCGCTGGACCGCGAGGTGATCCATATCCTGCCCCAGGAATACATCGTTGACGACCAGCGGGGCATTGCCGATCCCCTGGGCATGGCCGGGGTGCGCCTGGAGGTGAAGGTGCACATCGTCACCGGCGCGGTGACCTCGGCCCAGAACATCGTGCGCTCCTGCCACCGCTCGGGCCTGGACGTGGACGACATCGTGCTGGAGGCCCTGGCCTCGGCCAAGGCCGTGCTCACGGAAGAGGAGCGCGAGATCGGGGTGGCCCTGGTGGACCTGGGCGGGGGAACCTCGGACATAGCTATTTTCTCGGACGATTCCATCAAGTATACCGGGGTGCTGCCCCTGGCCGGGTCCAACCTGACCAACGACATCGCCTTTGGGCTGCGCACGCCCATGGCCGCGGCGGAGAAGATCAAGATCCGCTACGGTTGCGCCCTGGCCGAACTGGTGCGCAGCGACGAGACCATCGAGGTGCCCAGCGTGGGGGGGCGCGAGCCGCGCCTGCTCTCGCGGCAGATCCTGGCTGAAATCTGCGAGCCCCGGGTGGAGGAGATTCTGGGGCTGGTGGATCAGGAGCTGATCCGCTCCAACTGCAAGAATCTCATCGGCGCGGGCGTGGTGCTCACCGGCGGCACCTCGCTGATTCAGGGCATCGAGGAGCTGGGAGAACAGATCTTCAACCTGCCCACCCGCATCGGCTACCCGCGCGGCATCGGGGGGCTGCGCGACGTGGTGAACAGTCCCATCTTCGCCACGGCCGTGGGCCTTTTGCTCTACGGCGCGGAAAAGCAGGGCGTGGCCCAGAAGCTGCGCATCCGGGACACCAACGTCTTCAACCGCATCCTGTCGCGGATGCGTAAGTGGTATTCGGACATCTCCTGAGACCGCTCTCGGGAGCAGGGGGGCGGCATCGGGGATCGTGCCGACCCGCAACGACGCATCGGGCTTGTGATTGGAAGAGACGCCCGGCCGAACCGCAAGGCCGGGAGAATGTAATCGGAAGGGGATAAAAGGAGGAAGGTATGGAATTCCTGGAACTCGAAGGCGAAGCCAACGCAAACATCAAAGTCTTCGGCGTGGGCGGGGGCGGCGGCAATGCCGTGAACAACATGATCAGCTCGTCCCTGCGGGGCGTGCGTTTCGTGGCGGCCAATACGGATGTGCAGGCCCTGAACCGCTCCAAGGCGGAGTTCAAGGTCCAGCTCGGCGACAAGCTCACCCGCGGGCTCGGCGCCGGGGCCAATCCCGAAGTGGGGCGCGATGCCGCCTATGAGAGCATCGACCAGATCAAGGACCTGATCCGGGACTGCGACATGGTCTTCGTGACCGCGGGCATGGGCGGTGGCACCGGCACCGGCGCCGCGCCGGTCATTGCCCAGATCGCCAAGGAGTCCGGCGCCCTTACCGTGGGCGTGGTCACCAAGCCCTTCTATTTCGAGGGCAAGAAGCGTCGCGAACTGGCGGAAAACGGCATCGCCGAGTTCCGCAAGTACGTGGACAGCCTCATCTGCATCCCCAACGACAGGCTCCTGGCCCTGGCCTCCAAGAAGGCCACCTTCATCGACATGCTCAAGAAGGCCGACGAGGTCCTCTACTACGCCGTGAAGGGCATCTCCGACCTGATCATGGTGCCCGGCCTCATCAACCTGGACTTTGCCGACGTCAAGGCCGTGATGAGCGAGATGGGGCTGGCCATGATGGGCACCGGCATCGCCCGGGGCGAGTCCCGCGCCAAGGAAGCGGCCATGAAGGCCATCACCAGCCCCCTGCTGGAGGACGTGTCCATCGAGGGCGCCATGGGCGTGCTCATGAACATCACCTGCGGCCCGGACCTGACCATCGACGAGGTGAGCGAGGCGGCCAGCACCATCCAGGAAGCGGCTCACGAGGACGCCAAGATCTACTTCGGCACGGTGTTCGACACCGAGGCCACGGACGAGATGCGCATCACGGTCATCGCCACGGGCATCGACGCCAAGGACATGCAGGCCGTGCCCGACCGCGCGCCCCAGAGCAAGATCACGCCCCTGCGGCGCGGCGGGCGGGTGCCCAACCTCACCAGCTCCCCGGCGCCCCAGCCCCAGCCGCAGCAGAGCGCGCCCCAGCCCACCATGCGCCCCCGGCCGCGGCCGGCTTCCCTGGGCGAGGCGGACGACGACCTGAACATCCCCGCGTACCTGCGCTACAAGAAGAACCAGGACGAGGCGCCCAAGGCCAAGGTGCAGCAGGTCAACGGCCACGCCCCGGGCGAGGACGACTTCATTTTCGACGAGGACGATTTCGAGATTCCGTCCTTCATCCGCAAGCAGGCCGACTGATCCCCGGCCAGGCCTGCACTGCGCGCCCCTGCTCCACCAGGGTGCAGGCGGATGCACGACGGAATGACTGAGGCCGTACCACCTCCGTAACTTCCAACCTTCCCTCCACAGCACGATGTCGGGGCGGGGACGCACCCGCCCCGACGTCGCAAGCTGGGGCCCTGCGTCGCAAGGCCCCAACCTGCCCCCGACCCTCCTCCGTCCCGCGCCCGATCCGCGCCCGCTCCGCGCCCGATCCGCGCCGGATGCAGCCCGGAACCTGCCGCTCCCCCTCTTGCCAAAGCCCGGAAAAGGGCAGAGACAGAGCCACCGTTTCCCCTTGACGCCCCATGGAGGCGCGCCGTGACGCTGCTCGTGATATTCACGCTGGTCTATCTGGGCATGGTCCTCGGAGGGCTGCCCTTTCTGGCCTTGGACCGCACCGGGGTGGCCCTGTTGGGGGCCATTGCCTGCGTGGGGCTGGGGCTCTTGTCCCTCGATGCCGCCTGGGAAGCCGTGGACGTGCCCACCATGGCCCTGTTGTTCGGCCTGATGGTGGTTTCGGCCCAGTTCCGGCTGGGCGGGTTCTACGCGGCGGTGACGCGGCGCCTGGCCGGAGTGGCGGCCTCGCCCCCGACGTTATTGGCATTGGTGGTGGGTACTTC
>CAZNSV010000372.1:0-3880 GCA_964575775.1 uncultured Desulfovibrionaceae bacterium | reverse complement strand
CTCTCCTTCAGGGCCATGACGCTCTGCTTGATGCCTTCGATGGAGCGCACGGCCTCGCGCACGCCCTCGGCCCCGGCCCGGGCCTTTTCCCGGGAGTTGACCGCGTTTTCCGCGGCCTGGGAGGCGTTACGCGCCACCTCGAACACGGTGCTGTTCATTTCTTCCATGGCCGTGGCGGTCTCGCCCATGCGGGCCGACTGCACGTCCACGCCGTCGCGCACCTGCCCCGCCTGCGCGTCCAGGTCCTGCACGGCGTCGAAGACCCGGCGGGTGACGCGCTCCGCTGTATCCGCGGCCTGCTGCATGGAGGCCACCAGTTCGCGCACCTGCTCTTCCCGTCGTCTGGCCTCTTCCATGGCCGTCTGGGCCTGGGCGGCGCTGGCCCTGGCCTCCTGCTCCTGACGGTTGGCCTCCTCGGCCTTGGTGTTCAGGGACGCCACCATGGTCACCAGGGAGTCGCGCAGCATGCCCAGTTCATGCCGGAACACGCCCTGGGGCGAGGCGCTCCAATCGCCCCCAGCTACCTGCCCGGCAAAGACACGCAAGCGTTCCAGGGGGCTGATGACCCCCTGGCGCAGGGTGCGGATCACGAAGGCCGCGCCCAGCAGGGCCAGGGTCATGCAGATGAACTGGGTGAGGCGCATGGTGCCCAGCTTGCGCTCCGCCAAGTGCTGCATGTCCGTGGCCACTCCATCCATTATTTTCATGATCTCCAGGCTCAGGCTGCGCATGCGCGCGGTATCCAAATCGGTCTGGCCAGTGGTCAGGGGCGTCAGCAGGCCGGAGAGCTCCCGCCAATGCTGCAAGGCGGTATCCAGCTTCGGCTGCAGGGCAGGGTCTGCCTCGGGGAGAAACGTCGTCGGTCCGTTGGGATTGAGCGTCAGGGGCGCCTGGCCCGAGTGCCGCAGGGCCTCCTGGGTCTTGCCGAACACGGCCATGAGGTCGGCCAGGTCGCGGCCCTCGGAGACGCCGGTGACCACGGCCATGGCCTCGGCCGCAATGCGCTGGCTGAGCATGCGCTGGCGGCCGGCCAGATTGATGCTCAGGCCGTCGTCCTGCTGTCGGGCCGAGATGACCAGGGTCACGGCGCCCATGACCACGGTGATCACGAACAATACGGTAATGGAAAGGTAGATCTGCTGCCTGATGTTCATGCCCCTGCTCCTTTGGTGGCGGAATTGATCCTTCTCCCCCCATACGACTACACGAACCGGGGTTGCCGGCCTTGATGCAAGTCAAACCTGACACACAAAGTATACTTTTTCCGGCTCAGGCACCAGTACCCGCAGCGTGGCACTGATCCTGAAAAAACGGGACAATATCCCGACAATTTCCCAACAGATGTGAATACGGAAGGCAGTTATGATACAGCCCGGTGCAACTGTGAATGCACAGTCGCACCGGGCTCGATGGCGGGGGGGGTGCGCCTAGGCCGCGAGCTTGGCGGCCAGGGTGGCGGCCACGGCGTCGATGAACCCGGCGGTGTCCACGTGACCGGCCGGGCGGGGGGTGGCGATGCGGGCCAGGTCACCGGTCATGATGCCCTTGGCGATGGTTTCGCGGGACGCGTCTTCCAGGGCGTCGGCAAAGGCGACCACGTCCGGGGTGCCGTCAAGTTCCCCGCGTTTGCGCAGGGCACCGCTCCAGGCAAAGATCAGGGCCATGGAGTTGGTGGAGGTGCTTTCGCCCTTGAGGTGCTTGTAGTAGTGGCGCTGCACCGTGCCGTGGGCGGCCTCGTACTCGAAGCAGCCCTGGGGGGAGACCAGCACCGAGGTCATGAGGGCCAGGCTGCCGTAGGCCGAGGCCAGCATGTCGCTCATCACGTCGCCGTCGTAGTTCTTGCAGGCCCAGAGGAAACCGCCCTCGCTCTTCATGACCCGGGCCACGGCGTCGTCGATGAGGGTGTAGAAGTACTCGATCCCGGCGGCCTTGAAGGCGCTGGCGAACTCCCGCTCGTAGACCTCCTGGAAGATCACGCGGAAGCGGGCGTCGTAGGTCTTGGAAATGGTGTCCTTGGTGGCGAACCAGAGGTCGATCTTCTGGTCCAGGGCAAAGGTGCAGCAGGCGCGGGCAAAGCTGGTGATGGAGGCGTCGGTGTTGTGGATGCCCTGGATGATGCCGGGGCCCTTGAACTCGTGGATGACCAGTCGCTGGGGTTCACCGCCCCCGGCCGGGGTGAAGACCAGTTCGGCCGTGCCGGGGCCGCTCACGGGCAGCTCCGCGTTCTTGTAGACGTCGCCGTAGGCGTGGCGGCCGATGACGATGGGCTTTTTCCAGGAGGCCACGCCCGGGGTCAGGCAATCCAGCAGGATGGGGGCCCGGAACACGGTGCCGTCCAGCAGGGCGCGGATGGTGCCGTTGGGGCTCTTCCACTGCTTCTTGAGCTGGTACTCGGTGACGCGCCCGGCATCCGGGGTGATGGTGGCGCACTTCACACCCACGCCGTGGCGCTTGATGGCCTCGGCGGCCTGCACGGTGACCTGGTCGTCCGTGTCGTCGCGGTGCTTCACATGCAGGTCGTAGTATTCGAGCTGTACGTCGAGGTAGGGCAGGATGAGCTTTTCCTTGAGCATGGCCCACATGACGCGGGTCATTTCGTCGCCGTCCAGCTCCACCAGGGGGGTCTTCACCTGAATTTTAGCCATGGTTGCTCCACAAAAGGGGATGAGGTGCGTCCGGAGGCGCCCCACTACCCCGTACAGGGGGGCGGGAAGGGTGCCCGAAACTCTGTCCAGACCCCGCAGCGGTCGGGCCTCGGGGCCCGGAGTGACACGGCGCGTACGGGAACCGGGTTTATTTCCTACATATTTGGCAAAGTCAAGGCCAAGGGGCCATGCCACGCCAGCCACCCGCGCCGAGCTTCCCCTGCAGCCACCCGCGAGCATGGATTTTTCCTTGCGCAATCCAACAGTTCATGTTCTACACTAAGGAAAACCATTCTCGCAGCCCGGTCGCGCACCGCGACCATCAAAGGGCCGCGCGCACCCCATCACGTCCACAAGGAGTGTATCATGCTCAGTCAGACCATGAACAAGGCCCTGAACGAACAGATCAAGTGGGAACTCTACTCCGGCTATCTCTACCTCTCCATGTCCGCCTATCTCAACGGGCTCGGCCTCGACGGCTGCGCCCTCTGGATGCGCTACCAGGCCCAGGAAGAGCTCATGCACGCCATGAAGTTCTTCGACTTCGTGAACAGTCGCGGGGGGCAGCCCCAGTTGGCCGCCATCGACGCCCCTCCCGCTGAATGGAAGTCCCCCCTGGCCGTGTTCGAACAGGCCCTGGAGCACGAACAGCACGTGACCAAGCGCATCAACGACCTGGTGGACGTGGCCCTGGGCGAACGCGACCACGCCACCAACATCTTCCTGCAGTGGTTCGTCACCGAACAGGTGGAAGAGGAGGAGCACGTCGGGGGCATCGTCAACAAGCTCAAGCTGGTGGGCGACGGCGGCGAGGCCATGTTCATGATGGACAAGGAGCTGGGGCAGCGCCTGCCTCCCGCCCCTGTGGACGGTCCCGCGGCCTGAGCCATCCGCTCCCATCTCCACCGCCGCAGCAAGGCGCCAAAGGAGTTCGATGCATGAGCAGAACCGACACCACCATCCTCATCGGCGGCGAGGCCGGACAGGGGCTGGCCACCGTGGGGCAGCTCCTGGCCAAGAGCCTGGTCCGGGCAGGCTATCACGTCAGCGTGACCCAGGACTACATGTCCCGCATCCGTGGGGGGCACAACACCTTCGCCATCCGCGTGGGGCTGGAAGAAGTCCGGGCTCCCTCGGAGCGGGTGGACATCCTGGTGGCCCTGAACAACGAGACCGTGCCCCTGCACAAGGCGCAGGTGGCCCCGGACGGGCTGGTGCTCCTGGACCAGAAGCTG
>CAZNSV010000371.1:0-3883 GCA_964575775.1 uncultured Desulfovibrionaceae bacterium | reverse complement strand
CGGTGGGCTCGACCGCGCCTTGCCCCGTATTTCGCGTGATTTTGAGACAGGCGCGGCTTGAGTCGGCCGGATTTTTTTGGCAAGGTGGGACGTGGCCTGAGCCCCAGGCCCTCCACCTATGTCAGGAGCGGTTTCCATGGAAGTGCGCATCGAGCATCGCCCCGCGTTTACCGTGGCCTACGTCCGGGAGTACGGCCCCTTTCTCCAGTCCGCCGCCAAGGCCTGGGAGCGTCTCTCAGCCTGGCTGGCCCAATCCCGGGTGGTGGACGGGCAGACCGAATTTCTGGCCATGATGCATGACGACCCCGAGACCACGCCCCCGGAGCGCCTGCGCTACGACGCCTGCGTCACCGTGCCGGCGGGTTTCACCTCCCAGGACATGGTGGAGGTGCAGGAAGTGCCCGCCGGGGACTACGCCGTGGCCCTGCACGTGGGCCCCTACGAGACCCTGGGGCAGACCTGGGGCGCCCTGATGCCCTGGCTGGAGCAGAGCGGGCGTGAGTTCGACCCGCGCCCCTGCTTTGAAATCTACCGCAACGACCCGCGCAGCACCCCGCCCGAGGAACTGCGCACCGAAGTGTACCTGCCTCTGCGCTCCGAGTGACGGAGCAGGACGGAGTAGCCCATGACCTTTCTGGCTGTCAGTCTGCTGCTGTTCATCGCCAACCTCGTGGCCCATCAGGAAGCGGTGCTGCTGCTGCCTGTCACCGGCGCCCTGGTGCTGGCGGCCTGGGTGCGCTACCTGCTGCAACGCCGGGCCGCGGCCAGGCAACACCAGGCTGCCTTGGCCAAGGGCTTTCGCCCTGTCCGCCCCGACTTTCAACCCCGTTCGACCGGGCCGGAACGGCCCCTCAGGCCGAGCGGGCCGGTGCTGCGGCGGATCAAGGACTGCGGCTCGGCCGGCAAGTCCTGCGCCTGCCCCGGGGGTTCCACCCGTCCGGCCAAGGCCGCGCCCAAGGAGGGCAAGGTGGTCTACGCCACCTTTCCCAACACCCAGGAGGGGCGTCGTCGCGCCATGGAAGCCTTCAGCGAGGAGGCGCCCCCCGAGGAACGGCAGGACCAACCCCTGCAGTAGCTTCACGCTGGGGGCGGCTCAGTCCACCAGCCGCCCGAACTCCAGCTGCAGCATGCGGTCGCAGACCGCCCGCAGCCAGCGGTGGTCGTGGCTGACGATGACCAGGCTCGTGTGCCAGGCGTCACGGGCCGTGAGGGCCGCGGCCATGACCCGCTCGGCGCTCTCCCGGTCCAGGCTGGCCGTGGGTTCGTCAAGCAGCAACACCCGGGGGCGCAGCACCAGCCGCTGGGCCAGGGCCACCCGCTGGGCCTCCCCGCCCGACAGCTCCTGCCAGGAGCGCCCCGCAAAGCGCTCCGGCGCCAGACCCACCATGTGCAGCGCCTCATGCACCAGGGCCGGTGGCGCGGCCCGCCCCCGCAGCTTCAGACCGTAGCCCACGATGGCCGCCACCGAACGTTTGAGCAGATAGGGCTCCTGGGTCAGCAGAGTCACTTCCCGCCGCAGGCCGGGCAGGTCCTGCTCCCGACAGAGACGCCCCTGATAGTGTACGCTCCCGGTCGCGGGGTGCTCCAGAAAGGCCAGAATACGCAGCAGGGTGCTCTTGCCGCTGCCGTTGTGCCCGGCCAAGCCCGTGATCAGCCCCTGGGCGATGTCGAGGCGCGGAATCTCCAGGGCCAGGCGATCATTGTAGATCTGGCGGATGTCCGTCAGTCGGTACAGGGGCGTGCTCACTTGGCCTCCAGGCGCCGCAGGGCCGCCACGGCGAGGTTGACCAGAAAGGCGATGAGCATGAGCACCAGACCCAGGGCCACGGCCATGGCGAACTGCCCCTTGCCGGTTTCCAGGGCAATGGCCGTGGTGATGGTGCGGGTGTGCCACTTGATGTTGCCGCCGAGCATCATGGAGATGCCGATCTCCGAGACGATGCGGCCGAAGGCCGCCACCCCGGCCAGCATCAGGCTGTAGCGCGCCTCCCAGAGGATGGTGCAGAGCAGCTGCCGGGGCGCGGCGCCCAGGGTCAGCAGGGTGTATTTGAGCCGTCGGTCCAGGGCCTCCACGGCATTGGCCGTGAGCGCCACCACGATGGGCAACCCCAGGATCACCAGACCGATGGCCATGCCCGGGACAGTGAAGAGCAGGTTCAGCTCGCCCAGGGGGCCGCGCCGGGTGATCAGGGCATAGACCAGCAGCCCGATGACCACCGTGGGGAAGGACAGCAGGGTGTCCACCACCAGACGCACGGCCCGCTTGCCCCGGAACTCGTTGTAGCCCAGCAAAAAGCCCAGGGGCGTGCCCAGCAGCAGACAGACCACGATGGAGAGCAGCGAAACACGCAGGGTCACGTCCACCGCGGACCAGGTCTCCGCATGCCCCTGCCAGAGCAGCACGAAGGCCTGCAGCAAGCCCTCCAGGATGAAGTCCACGCCGGGCTCAGGCCTCCAGGCCCTGACCGGGGCGCATCTCCCGGCCGCTGAGGGTGGTCTCGTAGCCGCCCTGCTCCCGCACCGCCGCCTGGAAGGCCGGGTCGCGGATCAGGTTCAGCAGGGCCTCTATCTTGGGGTCCTCGGTTCCGGCGGCAATGACCAAGTCGTAGCGCTCCCGCGCCAGGGGCACGAAATCCAGGTCCAGGGCCTTGGCCGCGGCATAGATGCCCAGGCCGCAGTCCGCCGCACCGGTGAGCACATTCACGGCCACGGCCATGTGCGTGTACTCCTCCTTGTCGTAACCCCGCAGGTCCTGGGGGGCGAGTCCGGCCTGCTGCAGGTGCCAGTCCAGCAGGATCCGCGTGCCCGCGCCGCGCTGGCGGTTGATGAACACCAGGCCCTGGGCGGCCACGTCCTCGATGCCCTGGATGCCCTTGGGGTTGCCCTTGGGCACCAGCAGCCCCTGATGCCGGATGGCCAGGTTCACCACCCGCACGGGCAGGTCCGGCAGGTGCCGCTGCAGGAAGGGAAAGTTGTAGTCCCCGGTCTCGGGGTCGAAGAGATGCGCCCCTGCCACCAGGGTGGAGCCGTTGCGCAGGGCCGTGATGCCGCCCATGCTGCCCACGTGGGTGGAAGCCAGGCGCACGGGCTCGGCCAGCCCCATGAGGGCGTTGGCCAGCAGGTCCAGGGTGTTGTCGTGGCTGCCGATGACCACCAGGGTCCGCTCCAGGGTCTCGTGGGGGCAGAGCAGCTCGGCGCGCAGGGTGGCACCCTGCTCCACGCCTTCGCTCTCGGGCGGAATCTGGGCCAGGGCCTGGGCCTTGGTCAGGGTGGTGATCATGCCCGCGCCGCGCCCCAGGGGCGTGGCCAGGTACCGCTCGCCCACGCGCCCCACCGCGAGCCGCAGCACCTCGCGCATGCCGGGCCGCGACGGCGCCTTGCGGGTGAGCTGCACCTCCAGGCCGTGGCGCCGGGGCAGGCTGAAGCGCCCCAGCCAGGCCGCCATGGGTGCCACCAACTCCTCGAAACAGACCACCGCGCTCACGGGATAGCCCGGCGCGCCCAGGAGCAGCTTGCCCCTGGCCGTGGCAACGAGGGAGGGCTTGCCCGGCATGACGTTGATGCCGTGCACCAGCACCTGCCCCAGGGCCTCCATGATCTTGCGGGTGTAGTCCTTGCTCCCGGCCGACGAGCCCGCGCCCATGATCACGATGTGGGCGTCGGAGTCCAGGGCCGTGCTCATGGCGGCGGTGAGGGCCGCCTCGTCGTCGCGCACCACGGGCAGGCTCCGGGCCTCCACGCCCCAGCCCTTGGCCAGGGACAAGAGCACCTGGGAATTGCTCTCCACCACCTGCCCGGCCGCTGGCGTGGGGCGGGTGCGGAAGTCGAGCACCTCGTCGCCCGTGGGGATCACCACCAGGCGGATGCGCTCATAGACCTCCAG
>CAZNSV010000370.1:0-3884 GCA_964575775.1 uncultured Desulfovibrionaceae bacterium | reverse complement strand
TCTTCCAGCACGTCCTCCAGGCTCACCACCCCGGCCACGCCGCCGTATTCGTCCAGCACCACGAAGAGATGCAGGCGCGACTCCAGGAACCGGACCAGCAGGCGGTCCAGGGTCAGGGTGTCCACCACGAAGCGCACCGGCCGCATGAGCTCGTTGATGCGCGTGTCGTAGCGGTCGTCGGCAATGGCTTCGAGTACGGCCCGCCGCAGCACGACGCCCACGATATCTTCGGGGTCCTCGTTGTCGTAGACCGGGATGCGCGAATAGTGCCAGAAATCCTTTTCCGAACGCGCGTCCGACACGCTCAGCTGCGCGGGCAGGGAGAAGACCACGGTGCGCGGGGTCATGACGTCGCGCACGGTCTTGGTGTCCAGGGAGAGGATGTTGCGGATGGTCAGCTCCTCGTAGGGCTGGATCACCCCGCTCTGCCGGGTCAGGCTCACCAGGGCCGTGATGTCGTCCTCCGTGGTCTGCGGACCGCTGCCACCCCGCCGCAACTTGCGCCCCAGCCAGCCCGTGACCCAGATGATGGGCGTGAAGATCAGCACCAACACATGCAGGGGCTGCGCCATGACGGGCATGATCTGCCGCGCGTAGGCCACGCCCAGGGTCTTGGGCAGGATTTCGGAGCAGACCAGGATGGTCACGGTAAAGGCCGCCACGAAGAGCCCCATGACCTCCGAACCGAACACGTCCACGGCCGCGGCGCCCGCAATGGAGGCTCCAGCGGTGTTGGCGATGGTGTTCAGGGTCAGGATGGCCGAGATGGGGCGCTCGATGTTGCTGCGCAGCTTGAACAGGAGATGCCCAGAACGCTTGCCCCCCCGGCGCAGGTTCTCGATGTGGCTCCAGGGCACGGCGTACAGGGCCGCCTCCAGCACGGAACACAGGGCCGAGATACCCACGGCCAGAAAAACCGCAAGGCTCAGTTGCAACATGGGGGGCGATTCAGCCGACGCGACAGCGCCGGACACGAGACACACGGGAGCGGACGATTCGTCGGGGCGGGGTCCATGATTGGGGCGTTTCTACCCCATTCCCGCAGGCAAGGCAATGGCTTTCGAGAACCCTGACACTCCACGTGCCGCAATACCAACCCTCCCGATCCGGGTTTCCGTTGCATTCCTGCCCGGGCCTTGGTATTTACCTTTATGAGCGCAACTGCGCCGGGGATGATCATGACCGGAATCGAGCATATTTTTCTGGACCGGGACGGCACCGTCATCGAGGAGCGCCACTACCTGGCAGACCCCGAGGGCGTGGTCCTGCTGCCCGGAGTGGGAGAGGCCCTGGCCGACTGCGTCAAGGTCGGCTGCTCCCTGCACCTAGTGAGCAACCAGTCCGGCATCGGCAGGGGGCTCTTCAGCGTGGAGGACTGCCGCCGCTGCCAGGACAGACTAGCGGAGCTGCTGCGCGCCCACCGGGTGCGCTTTGCGGACATGCTCTACTGCCCCCACGCGCCCGAGGAGGATTGCAAGTGCCGCAAGCCCCGGCTGGGGCTCTGGCACAAGATCAAGGGCGCCCGCAAGCTCAAGCCCCAGGCCTGCGCCATGGTGGGCGACAAGTGCGCGGACGTCGCCTTCGGCCTGGCGGCCGGATTCGGGGCCGTGGTGCTGGTGCTCACCGGCCACGGGGCGGAGCATGCCGCCCTGCTCGGTCTGCCGCCGCTGCCTGCGGGCGTGCCGGTGCTGCCGCTCATGCGCCGCAACCCGGACTGGCCCCACGCCCTGGCCCAGGATCTGCCCGCGGCGGTGGAATACCTGCTCTCTCTCTAACCGCGACCCACACTGGCGAACCATGCGCCGCATTTGTGTCTGGAACACGGCTTTCCTGGGGGATGCCGTGCTCACCCTGCCCCTCTTGCAGGCCGTCAAGACCGCCTGGCCCGAGGCCGCGCTGGACTTCTGGGTCCGGCCCGGCCTGGAGCCCCTGTTTGCCGGGCATCCGCTGCTGCATGCCGTGCTTCCGGCCGCCAAACGCGGGGCCAATCGCGGCCCGGCCGGGCTCCTGCGTCTGAGCCGCGCGCTCCGCGAGGGGCGCTACGACCTGCTGCTCTGCGCCCACACCAGCCCCCGCAGCGCCCTGGCCGCCCTGGGTTCGGGCATTCCCCTGCGCGTGGGCTACAAGGGCGGCCCCTTGTCCCGGCTGGCCTTTCACCAGACCGTGGACCGCGCCTTCACCCGGCTGGCGGAGATCGAGCGCCTGCTGCGCCTCCTGGAGCCCCTGGGGTTGCCTCCGGCCGGTCCCTGGCCCCGGCTCGTCCTGCCCGAAGGCGCGCGGCAGCGCATGGCCGCCCTCTGGCACGAGCACGCCCTGGACAACACGCCGGTGCTGGGCCTGCACCCGGGTTCGGTCTGGCCCACCAAGCGCTGGCCTGCGGGCCGCTTCGGCAGCGTGGCGGCCCTGGCCCTGCGGGCCGGTCTGCGGGTGCTGGTCCTGGCCGGACCCGGCGAAGAAAGTCTGGCCCAGGAGCTGGTGGAGACCGCCCGGCGCGAAGCCCCGGAGGCCTTTCCCGGACTGCTCGACCTCTCCGGTCGCCTCTCCCTGCCCGAGCTCGCGGCCTGCATCGCGCGGCTGGACTGCTATCTCTGCAACGACTCCGGCCCCTTGCACCTGGCCTGGCCCCAGGGCGTGCCCGTGGTGGCCCTGTTCGGCCCCACGGTGCGCGAGCTGGGTTTTTTCCCGCGCGGGGAGCACAGCACGGTGCTGGAGCGCCCCCTGCCTTGTCGCCCCTGCGGTAAACACGGCGGGCTGCGCTGCCCCGAGGGGCACCACGCCTGCATGCTGGAGCTCGAACCCGAGGCGGTCTGGGCCGCGGTGCAACAGCGCCTGGAGCGGCGCCCCACCAGGGAGGTACAACCATGAGCACCCTGCCCCAACGCTGGCTCGTGGTGCGCCTGGGCGCCATGGGCGACGCCCTGCTGACCACCGGCGTGCTGGAGCACTGGCGCCGCACCCGAGGGCTGCGCTTCTACGTCCTGACCAAGGCCCCCTGGGCCGAACTCTATCAGGGGCACCCGGCCGTGGAGCAGGTTCTGCCCGTGCAGACGGAGCAGCTGCGCGGCATTGCCTGGCTGCGCTTCTGTCGGGAGCTGGCCCGCCGTTATCGCGGTTGGGGGCTCCTGGACCTGCACGGAGTGCCGCGCTCCAGGCTGCTGGGGCTCTGCTGGCAGGGGGCGGTGCGCCGCAGCCCCAAGTTCGCTCTGGAGCGGCGCCTCTTTCGGGTGCTGCGCTCCTCCGCCCTGCAACAACGCCTGGAGGCCCTCACCGTGCCCCAGCGCTACAGTCTGGCCCTGGAACCCGCCACTGAGGCGCCCCCCGCGCAGAGCCTGGGCCCCCTGCTCCACCTCGCGGAGGAAGAGGAGCACTGGGCCGCCAAGGCTCTGGGGGCGAAGTTCCGGGAAAAACGCCCCCTGGTGGCTCTGCATCCCCTGGCCGCCCACCCGCTCAAGGCCTGGCCCGGCCACTACTGGCCGCGTCTGGCCGAGCTGCTGCACCAGGCCGGGTGGCACTGGTTCCTGGTGGGGCGCGGCATCGTGCCCCCGGCCCTGGCCGAGTTCATGGAACAGGCAGCGGAGTTCGGAGGCGCCTGTTTCATCAACGAGACCACCCCCCGCCAGACAGCGGCCCTCCTGGCCCAGGCCGAGGTCCTGGTGAGCGGCGATTCCGGACCCATGCACCTGGGCACGGCCGTGGGCACGCCCGTGGTGGGCCTCTTCGGCCCCACGGCCCGGGTCTGGGGATTTTTCCCGCATGGCGCGGTGCGCACGCCCGGGGGGCGGCACCTGGTGCTGGAAGAGACGCTGCCCTGCCGCCCCTGCTCCTTGCACGGCAAGGCCGACTGCCCCAGGGAAGGAGCATGCCTGGCGGGGATCAGCCCCGAG
>CAZNSV010000369.1:0-3887 GCA_964575775.1 uncultured Desulfovibrionaceae bacterium | reverse complement strand
GAACGCCTGACGAGCTTCCATGCCCGCGGCTGGCTTTTGCCCGTGTTCTGGCTGCTGGTCCTGGCGCTGCTGGCGGGCAACATCCTGCTGGTGCGCCACTTTCTGCCCTATGCCGAGCGCAAGCAGCGCCTGGCGGAGACTCTGGACCTGATGCACCGCCAGAATGCCCAGCTCTACGACACCGCCTTCGGCATCTTCGCCCTGAACCAGGAGTTCGAGCGCATCGGCGACCTGAGCCTGCGCTTGCGGGTGATGCTGAACCTTGACGAGCCCGAGCCGGACCTGGCCGCGCCCGCGGGTGTGGGCGCCCCCGTGCTCACGGCCCGCGACATCGGCAGCCGGGCGGACCTCCTGCGCCTGGCCCACCAGACCTACGCCCGACTCCACACCGCCATGCGCCAGGAGGAGGTCCTGCAGCAGCAGCTCATGCGCGAGATCGTGCTGCAACGCGGCAACTTCACCCGGGTGCCCTCCATCTGGCCCGTCAGGGGGCGTTTCACCTCCCGCTTCGGCTACCGCAAGAATCCTGTCACGGGGCGGGTGGCCTTCCACAAGGGCATCGACATCACCGCCCCCACGGGGACCCCCATCCGCGCCCCGGCCGACGGGGTGGTCATCGCCGTGAAGTGGTTCTCCACCTACGGAAAAATCGTGGATATCGACCATCAGAACGGCATCAAGACCCGTTACGCCCACATGTCCAGCTACAAGGTCGAAGAGGGGCAGGAAGTCAAACGCGGACAGGTCATCGGCGCCGTGGGCAACACCGGGCGCAGTCAGGCACCGCACCTGCATTACGAGGTCTACCGCAACGGGCGGCTCGTGAACCCCATCTACTACATCATGGACTGACGCCGCCGGGCGTCAGGGACAGGGGCTTGCCATGCCGGACACCACCGCGGACCCGCGCCCCCTCGCCTGGAACGGCGCCCGTATCCTCGCGCCCCGGGACTGGGAGCCCCATCGTCTGGAGCGCTGCTATTTGCGCGCCTCGGACGGCCGGGGGCTGGCCCTGGAGTGCAAATGGCAGGAGGGGCGCAGCGTCACCGCCAAGACCGCGCTCAAGCGGCTGGGCCAGGCCCTCAAGGGTGCGACCTTGCGCACGGCCGAGGGGGAGCTGCCCCCGGAGCTGCGCAAGGCCTGCCGACGTCTGGAGGAGCGGGCCTTCAGCGCGCACCCCTTTGCCTGGGAGCTGCCGGAGCAGCGCGGCTGGGGCGCCTGGCTGCAGTGCGGCGTCTGCGGCCGGGGCACGCTGCTGCAGTGCGTGGACGCGAGCCGCGGCCCCGAGGCCCTGCCCCTGGCCGCCCACCTGCTGGAGAGCTTCACGGACCACGCGCCGGACCTGGGGCGCGAGTTCGCCCTGTTCGGCATCCGGACCGTGATCCCGGCAGGCTTTACCCTGGCAGGCTTTTCTTTTACACCCGGTTCCTATCGTCTGGCCTTTCGTGGCAGCGGACGCGGGGGGCGTCCCTCCGGCGCGACCCTGGTGCTCGAACGCCTGGGACCGGCCACGGTGCTCTTGCAAGGGCGCGCGTTCCACGCCTGGGCCGCCGAGCGCTTCGCCCAGGCCGGGGGCAAGGGCACGCCCGAACCCGGCACCTGGCAGGGCGGCCCTGCCCTGCTCTGGCAACCGCCCCCAACCGGTGGGGGACTTCTGGGCTTTCTGCGGGCACGGCGACTGCACAGCCGCGTGCGGGCCTGGCTGCCCGAGGGGCACAACGCGGTGCTCTGTGCGGCCCTGACCGACAAGGGGGCGCACGGCGCCCAGCGCTTCGAGGAGGTCTGCAGGGACTATGTTCCGACGTAAGCGCAAGGAGCCCCAGGGCGAGGGCAACGGGCTCAGCCGAGAGCAGGCCCTGGCCTGCCGACCGGTGAAGTGCCCCATCGTGGAAGAGGAAGAGCTTTCCGACGACTTGGTGCGGCTGTGTTACCCGCTGAACTACCGCCCCTGGTTCGGTCGACTGGCGGAGCGGCTGGGGCTCTGGGACGGCAGCCCCCGGCGCAAGAAGCTGGAGTTGGACGCCATGGGCACCACGGCCTGGCGGCTCATGGACGGGCGGCGCAGCGTGGCCCAGATCGTGGACGCCTTTGCCGCGCACTACGAGCTGCAGCCGCGCGAGGCCGAGCTGTCGGTGGCAGCCTTCATCAAGACTCTGGGCAGCCGTGGCCTGGTGGCCCTGCACCAGGTACCGCAGCGGGAGCAACGCACCCAGTCGAGTTCCGCGCCCCTGCGTGGGAAAAAATCCGGAAAAAGGCACCCCCATGGACCATGAGGCCAAAGAGCTCTGCGAAATGTACGGCCTGGTGCAGAACGGCTGGCTGCGCAGCTACCGCGAACAGCAGTGCGTGGACCAGGAGGGGTGCCCCATCCCCTGGTACACCTACAGTGCCATCCACTTCATCGCGGGGCGCCTGCGGCCGCAGATGCGGGTCTTCGAGTACGGCTGCGGCAACTCCACCCTGTGGTACGCCCAGCGGGTGGCCCTGGTACACAGCGTGGACAACGATCGGACCTGGGCCGAGAAGATCGGCTGCCGCTGTCCGGACAATGCGCGGGTGACCTATGTGGACGGCACGGACGCCCCTTATGTGGAGCAGCTGGGCGCCTCTGGCCTGCGCTACGACCTGGTGGCCATCGACGGCCGCAACCGGGTGGCCTGCGCCAAATATTGCGTGGAGTACCTGAGTCCGGGCGGGGTGCTGGTCTTCGACAACGCCGAACGCCCCCGCTATGCCGAGGGCTTTGCCTATCTGGCGGAGCGGGGCTTCAAACGCCTGGACTTCTCCGGTGTGGTGCCCATGGTCCCGGACCTGGAAATCACGGCGGTGCTCTACCGGCCGGACAACGTGTTCGACATCTAGTGTCGCGTCCGCTCAGTTCGTATCCCTGAGTTGCCAGTGATTGGCGCGACACTTTGGGCGGTCGTAAGACCGCCCCGCCGCCGCTGACGGCGTGAGCGAACTGGAAACCGCGCTTTTCAGTTCGCGGTCCTCCGCAAAATTCATAGCTATGAATTTTGCGGACAGCACACAAGGAGTGCGGCCCCTATTGGTCGAGCTTCTCCTGCAGCAGCTCGGCGCGGCTCAGCCCCCAGTAGGGCGTGCCGTCCTCGGTGCGCCGGACCTTGAACTCCAGCAGTTCGTTGACCTTGAGCTTGGAGGCCATGAAGACCCGCTCCCCAGCGATTTCGGCCCAGCTGCCGCGCAGGGTCAGCTTGTCGCCGGGCACGGCCATGTAGGGCAGGAAGCGGACGTGTCCGGCCGGGCCGAGGTGCACCGTGACGTCCTGCCCCAGCTCGACCCGCCCCTCTCCGCCTTCGCTCAGCCGCAGCGTCAGGATGAGGCCGGGGGCCATGTCGGGCAGGGGCGCGCGGGTTTCCATGGCCTGGAGATACCCCTTGAGCTTGTCGGAGGACGCGGTGTCGTAGTGCGCGTTGTAGGGGCTGCCGATCTCCCAGCCCGTGATGTCCGTGGCGTTCGACGCCGGAGGCTGGTCCTGCGCGGCGGCCCCTTGCGGTGCCACGAACGGGAAGAGGAGCGCCAAGGCCAGACCGGCCGCGACGATGGTCCTGAAAGCTGCACGAAACGCGTTCTGCATGGCGCACCTGCCGGGGGAAGCAGAGGGTTGGGGCGCCCCTGATTCGGGGGGCCGCGTTCGGGTCTCCATTCTACATGCTACGCGGTTCACGGGGCCTTGGCAACAACCCGTCAACAACGACGCGGCAGTCCCACAGGGCCGTGGCTTGACCGTCCTGGTGCGCGGAGGCCCGTTTGTGGACTCGACCCGGGTGCATTGACGAAGCCGGGCAAAGGAACGTATCGCATTTGAGCCGCACGGGGGGGCACTTGCTCCTCCAGCCCCCCGCAAACCCCGCTGCCAGCCGAGC
>CAZNSV010000368.1:2484-3889 GCA_964575775.1 uncultured Desulfovibrionaceae bacterium | reverse complement strand
GTCACCATTCGCCTGGACGCCGACGTCATCGCCTGGTTCAAGGTGCAGGCCAAGGACGGGCCCGGCTACCAGACCCTGATCAACAAGGCGCTGCGCGAGTACATGCTCGCGGGGTGAGTCCGGGCTGCGCTCAGTCGTCCTGGGGCTCGATGAACTGGAACACGTAGTCCTGCAGAGCCTGCAGCCAGGAGCGCGGGGTGTGCCCCGTGCGCTGGGTGTACTTCTCGGTGGAGAGCACGGAAAAGGCGGGACGCACGGCCTTGGTGGGG
Organism: uncultured Desulfovibrionaceae bacterium; assembly: GCA_964575775.1. Classification (GTDB taxonomy): domain Bacteria; phylum Desulfobacterota; class Desulfovibrionia; order Desulfovibrionales; family Desulfovibrionaceae; genus CAZFCK01. Next base: position 3,620 of record CAZNSV010000368.1, on the reverse strand, counting down.
TATTCCGCGGTGGTGATGGCGTTGACGGTGCAGCTGAGCCCGGCCAACTTCACGGCCTCGGCGGCGAGCTCGCACCAGCTGGCCTGGCCGCTGTTCACCAGGTGGAAGATGCCCTGGGCATCCGGTGCGTCGAGCAGGCGCAGGGTGTTCTTGGCCAGGTCCACGGTATAGGTGGGGGAGCCGATCTGATCGTGCACCACGCCCAACTGTTCACGGCTCTTGGCCAGGGTCAGGATGGTCAGGACGAAGTTCTTGCGCCCCGGCCCGAACAGCCAGGCCGTGCGCAGGATGAGCAGGCCGCTGAGGCCCGAGCGCAGCAGGGCGTTTTCTCCGGCCAGCTTGCTCTTGCCGTAGACGGACAGGGGGTTGGGCTCGTCGGACAGGGTATAGGGCTGGGTCTTGCGGCCGTCGAAAACGAAATCCGTGCTGTAGTGCACCAGGCGGAAGCCCACTTTTGGGGCGATGCGTCCCAGGGCGGCGGGGAAGTCCCGGTTGAGTCGCCAGGCGGCATCGGGCTCGTCCTCGGCGCGGTCCACCTGGGTGTAGGCCACGGTGTTGAAGACCACGTCGGGCTTGTGCTGTTCCAGATAATCGGCCAGGGCCGTGGTGTTGAGCACGTCCACGTCCTGGCGCCCCTGGGCCGTGGTCTCCCATCCGGCCTGCTGCAGCGCCGTGATGAGGGCCTGGCCCAGCATGCCGGTGCGCCCCCCGAGGACCAGGGCCTTGCGTCGCGGGGTCTCCGTAGCCTGGGGCCTGTGGTCGGGGGAGTTGCTCATACCCTTTCTCCGTACCAGTGTTGCATGAATTGGAGGTAGGCGCCGCTTTGCACGGACTCCAACCAGTCCCGATGCTCGCCATACCAGGCCAGGGTGGCCGCGATACCACGGGTGAAGTCATAGGCGGGGGCAAAGCCCAGTTCCCGCGCCGCCAGACTGAAGTCCATGGCGTAGCGGCGGTCGTGCCCCGGACGATCCTTCACGAAGCGGATGAGGGATTCGGGCTTGCCCAGGGCCGCGAGGATGGTCTTGACCACCTCGATGTTGGTCTTTTCCGCGTTGCCGCCGAAATTGTAAACCTGCCCGGGGCGCCCCTTGGTCAGGGCCAGATGCACGCCGTGGCAGTGGTCCTCGACATAG
>CAZNSV010000368.1:0-2466 GCA_964575775.1 uncultured Desulfovibrionaceae bacterium | reverse complement strand
CGTTGAGCCCGTCGCCATAGACCGGGAGCGGTTCGTCGGCCATGGCCTTGGCGAACATGAGCGGAATGAGCTTCTCCGGGAACTGATAGGGCCCGTAGTTGTTGGAGCAGCGGGTGATCACGGCCGGATAGCCGTAGGTCTCGTAGTAGGCGCGCACCAGGAGATCGCCCCCGGCCTTGGAGGCGGAGTAGGGGCTGTTGGGTGCCAGGGGGGTGGTTTCGGTGAAGGCGCCCTCGGGGCCCAGGGTGCCGTAAACCTCGTCGGTGGAGACGTGGACGAAGCGCGCGATGCCCAGGGAGCGGGCCGCCTCCAGCAGGACCTGGGTGCCCAGGACGTTGGTGGTCACGAAGGGCGAGGGGTCGTTGATGGAGCGGTCCACGTGGGATTCGGCCGCGAAGTTGACCACGGCGTCGATGCGGTGCTCCTCGAGCGCGGCCTTGACGGCTACGGGGTCGGCGATGTCGGCATGGACGAAAAAGTAGCGGCGCCCCCCGTGTTGCTGCTCCACGGCTTGCAGGTTGAGGGGATTCCCGGCGTAGGTCAGCTTGTCCAGGTTGACCACCACCACCTCGGGCTCGTGCCGGAAGAGGTAGTGGATGTAGTTGGTACCGATGAACCCGCAGCCGCCGGTGACAAGTAGACGCATGAATGGACCTCGTGGGTGGGATGATCGTTTCGCTCGCAGCCGAGTTTCTCTACCCTTGGCAGCGACAACGGTCAATCCCGCCCCAAAACGGCGTGGGGTCATGCCTTCGTGGGGGGCGGATCAGAGCGGGGGCGACGGGTGCGGGTCAGGCCGAGCTTCAGCGGTGCCACACGGCTCGGGACCGGCCAGGTGAGGTGGCAGTGGCACGCAGGGGGGCGGTCCGCCCCCCCATGACGCCACGCCGTCAAGAAGTCAGCTTGATCAGCCCGACAAACACCACGGCTGCAGCACAAAGTGGGAGGAGTACATCGAACAACATGTCTATTCTCCTGTGGCCTGAACAGTCAGGCGGTTGTCAGCCCTTGTTCCTTCTCACGCGCAGGGGGCGGGACACCCTGGCTGCGCTACGGTTGGATAGCAAGAAGAGTGCCAAAGGCAGAAGCTGCAGTCCCGAGGGGAAAAGCAGGTCCTCCTGGTTGCGAAAAGCGACGCTCTGTTGATATTTCATTATAATGGTGGGATTTGCCGCGACTGCGGGGGTGCGCTCGGCAGGGGGGCCTGCCGTTTGAGTTGACAGGCTTCCTCCCTCATCACTATTGAATTGCAGCTGATCGGACTCTGCTCCTCTTGGGTTCATGGATGATGTCGCGCGGGGGAGCGGCTTATAACCTGCACTGCAGCCACCCGGCCGTACTTGCTCCTGGCCGGGCTCAATGGAACAACATGTCCAGCAACTCACTGCCCTGGCACAGCGCCGCTGTCCTGATGGTCCTGGCCGGTCTCGCGGTCATCGTGCTCGGCTACTCGCGGGTGGCGCCCACCTTTGACGAGCCCGCACACATCGGTTGCGGGCTGCAGTTCGTGGCCACCGGGAAGTATCTCTACGAGCCGCAGCACCCGCCCCTCGCGCGCTTGGTCATTGCGCTGCCGGCCTATCTGGCCGGAGTGGAGTACAAGGATACCGGGCACATGGTCCTGGAAGGCAACGCGGCTTTGAGCCAGGGGGAAGACTTCAAGCGGACCTTGCTGCTCTTCCGGGTGGGGATCCTGCTGTTCTACGTCCTGGGGTGCTGGGGCGTGTACGCCTACGCCGGGTTCCTGCCCGGCCCGGCCCGTCTGGCGGCCTTGGCTTTTATGGCCTTTTCCCCTTCCGTGGTGGCCCATTCCGGCCTGGCCACCACCGACGCGGCCTGCATGGCCCTGTTCGCGCTCACCATCCTGGCCGCGGTCCGCTATGCCGGAAAGCCTGGATTGAAGACTGTCTCACTCTTCGGACTGGCCATGGGGCTCGGCCTCTTGACCAAACATTCGTTTTTGTCGTTCATCGTGCCATTTTTGGTACTTTTCGGGGTCTACTGTTACTTCACGGGACACATGCGGGGGCGGATGCGGCTCCGCGACGGGTTCTTGCTGGCAGGCATGGTCTTCCTGGTGCTCTTCGTCGGGTACGGCGGGGAGATTGGGCCCATCGACCTCGATCGGGCCTACCTCTATTCGCCCAAGGTCTACTTTTCCCTGAGCGCCTACAAGGGCTTCTTCGGGCTGCCAATCTTTCCTTTTCCTCAGTATTTCGCCGGGCTCATCGAGGTGGTGGCACACAACGACAAGGGGCATGGTTCGTTCTTTCTGGGGCAGGTCTACCAGCACGGGCACTGGCTCTACTTCCCGGTGCTGCTCTTGCTCAAGCCCACCTTGCCCTTTCTGATCGGCTGGTTTGCCGGCGCGGCGTTGCGCCTGCGCGACCTGGGGCGGAGTCGGACGCCGCACCTGGAACTGGATACGGCGCTGCTGGCCGTGCTGGCGGTACTTGGGGTGGCGGT
>CAZNSV010000367.1:0-3890 GCA_964575775.1 uncultured Desulfovibrionaceae bacterium | reverse complement strand
CTTGGAGTAGTCCAGGATGTCGTTGATGATGCCCAAAAGCATCATGGAGGAGCGGTGGATCTTGACGAGATAGTCCCGCTGCCGGGGGTCGAGGTCGGTGTCCAGGCAGAGTTGGGTCAGGCCGATGACCGCGTTCATGGGCGTGCGGATTTCGTGGGACATGTTGGCCAGGAACTCGCTCTTGGTCTTGGACGCGGCTTCGGCCACCTCCAGGGCCTGGACCAGGGCCTCTTCGGAGGCCTTGGCCTCGGTGATGTCCATGGCCGTGCCGCGATACCCCAGCAACCCGCCAACGGCATTGAACATGGGCAGGCCGCTGACCCGCTGCCAGACCACCTCCCCCCCGGGGAGCAGGGTGCGGTGTTCGAGTCCGATGAAGGGCTGTCGTGCCGCGGCCTTGTCCGCAAAAAACTCCATGACCTGCCGGGCCTCGTTCCGGGGCATGAACTCGAAGGGGGAGCGGCCGAGCAGTTCGGGCAGGGGGCGCCCCAGCACTTCCGTGGCCCGCTCCGTAAGGTAGACGTAGACCCCGTCCACGTTGGTCTCCCAGATGTACTCCCCCGCTGCCTGGGCCACGTCCTTGAAGCGCTGCTCGCTGTGGGCCAGGGCCCGCTCGGCGCGCTTGCGCTCCGTGATGTCCACCACCATGCCCACATAGTGCACCACCTTGCCCTGCGGGTCCCGGATGGCGGCCACGGCCAGGTCCACCCAGATGAGTTCACCCGACTTGCGGACATAACGCTTCTCCATGCGGTATTCGCTGCGCCCTCCCTGCTGGATGGCCCTGAAATACTCATTTTCCTCTTGCAAATCGTCGGGGTGGGTCAGGCGGCCAAAGGGCATGCCCTCCAGTTCCTCGGGCGCATAGCCCACCAGCTGGGCAAAGCTGTGGTTGAACAGCATGATCCTGCCCTGTTCGTCCGAAAAGGCGATGCCGAGGTTGGCCCGTTCGAAGATGGAACGGAAACGGGACTCCGAAGCGGCAAGGGCCTCCTCGGCCAGCTTGCGGTCCGTGATGTCCTCGGCCACCCCGGTGGAACGCACCGTGCTGTTGGTGTCGTCGCGCACGGGAAAACTCTTGGCGTGCACCCAGCGCACCGCGCCGTCGGGTCGGACGATGCGGTACGGCTCGTTGAAGACACTGCTGGCGTTGAACTCCGTCATCAGGGCCGCGAGCACACGCTCCCGGTCATCGGGATGGATGGCTTCCACAAAGGAGTTGGGGGTGTCGTAAAGGCTTTGGCGTGAACGCCCCCAGATCTTTTCGTAGGCCGGGCTGATGTAGAGCATGCGCTCCCTGGTGCGAATCCAGAAGACCACGTCCACGTTGGCGGCGAACTCGCGAAAACGCTGCTCGCTCTCGCGCAGAGCCTCCTCGGCCAGCTTGCGGTCCGTGATGTCCCGGGCGGCGGCATAGATGGTCTCCCCCAAGGGGCGCGAGCGCCACTCGATCCAGCGGTAGGAGCCGTCCTTGCAGCGGTAGCGATTCACGAAGAGCAGGACCTCTTCCTGGGCCTCCAGCCGGGACATGGCCCCCAGAGTGGCGTCCAGGTCCTCGGGGTGCACCAAGTCCAGGAAGGGGCGTCCCAGCAGTTCGCTCACGCTGTAGCCCAGCACCCTTTCCCACTCCGGGTTGAGCCGCAGGAAGTGCCCCTTGGTGTCGGCAATGCACAACAGGTCCAGACTGGAGGTGAAGTAGCCGTCCAGTTCCTCGTTCTTGCGGCGCAGCTCCTCCTCCACCAGCTTGCGCTGCGTGATGTCCGTATGGGTGCCGATGACCCGCAAGGGGGCGCCGTCTGCGTCGCGGCGCACGGCCTTGCCCCTGTCCAGGATCCACTTCCAGCTGCCGTCCTTGCAGCGCATGCGGTGCTCGTTCTCGTAGACCTCGCTTTCGCCGCGAAAATGGCGCTGCAGATCGGCGTAGCAGTGTTCCTTATCCGCGGGGTGAACCCGGGAATCCCACTCGGCAAGATCGTCTCCGATCTCGTCCTCGGCATAACCCAACATGTTCTTCCACTGTCTGGAAAAATAGACCTTGTTGGTCCTGGCGTCCCAGTCCCAGAGCCCGTCCCCGGCGCCTTCCAGGGCGAACTGCCAGCGCTGTTCACTTTCCCGCAGGGCCTGCTCGGCGCGCAGTTGCTCGGTCCGGTCCAGCATGTAGCCGCGGATGAAGAGTGTCCGCCCCTCGTCATCGCGCTGCACCTGGGTGTAGTCGTAGGTCCAGCGGACTTCCCCATCCGGTCGCAGGATGCGGTAACTCTGCTCCCAGGTGTCGCGCCCCTCTTCCAGAAACCCGGCCACCTCTTCTTTGATGCGCGGCTTGTCCTCCGGATGCATGATGTCCGTGAACCGGAAGCCCGCCGCAGTCATCTCCTTGTCCGAATATCCGAAAAGGGTTTCGCAGTTGGGAGAGACGTATTCCAGAGGCCAATCCGGCTCGGGACGCCAGACCAACAGTACCACGGGGCCACCCGTGAACAGGGCAACCAATTGTTGATCACTCTTGGGCATGCTCCACTTCCTTCCAGGGTTGCCGCTGCATTGGCATGACAGCACCGTATCGGGCCACAACCTATCACGACGGTCCCCCTGACGTCCATGATTTCCACACGAGACAAGGGGCGCAACCTGTGCTATGTCGTGCTTCGCTCCGGAGCCAAGACAACCCTCCGGATGCCACCCATCGCTCACCCAACAAGGAGAACACCCATGAAAGTAGTCGCCTTCAACGGCAGTGCCCGCAAAGGGGGCAACACCGCCCAGCTGGTGCAGATGGTCTTCGGCGAACTGGAAAAGGAAGGCATCGCCACGGAACTGGTGGAACTGAGCGGCAGCAACCTCTCGGGCTGCATCGCCTGCTACAAGTGCTTCAAGGAAAAGGACATGCGCTGCGCCGTGCAGGAAGACGCCCTCAACAGCCACATCGAAAAGATGCGCGCGGCGGACGGCATCATCCTGGCCTCGCCCACCTATTTCTCCGATGTCTCGGCCAACATGAAGGCCCTCATCGAGCGGGCGGGCATGGTCTCGCGCGCGAACGGCGACCTCTACGCCCGCAAGGTGGGCGCACCCGTGGTGGCCGTGCGCCGGGCCGGGGGCTGCCACGTGCTGAGCTCCCTCAACTTCTTCTTTTTCATCGGCCAGATGATCGTGCCCGGCTCCAGCTACTGGAACATCGGCTACGGTCTGGACAAGGGGCAGGTGCAGGAAGACGCCGAGGGCAAGCGCACCATGGAAACCCTGGGCCGCAACATGGCCTGGCTGCTCAAGAAACTCCACGGGTAGGGGCCCATGGAGTTCCTGACCCAGCCCTGGGACCTCTGGCTGTTCACGGAGCTGAACCAGCACTGGCGCAACCCGGTGTTGGACCGGCTGCTGCCGATCTTCTCCATCGACCTGCTGCTCTGGCTCCTGATCATCTTCTTCGTGGCCCTGGCCGCGCAGCTGCACGGGCCGCGCCGGGCCCTGGGGCTGCTCTTGCTCTGCATCGTGGGGGCCATCCTGACCGAACAGGCCGTGAACCTCACCAAGGGGGAAATCGGCCGGGTGCGCCCCCTCAATGCAGTGGCAGGGGCCTACTACTACGAGGACCACACCTGGGAGCGCCGTCCCCCGGATTTCCAGCAGACCAAGGAACGCGGCTCCTCCTACCCCTCGGCCCACGCGGCCCACAGCATGGGCGCGGCCCTGCTGCTGGCCCTGGCCGTGCCGCGCCTCAGGCCCTGGATCTTCGTTCTGCCGCTGCTGGTGGGCTATTCGCGCGTCTACATGGCCAAGCACTACCCGGTGGATGTGCTGGCGGGCTGGGCCATGGGGCTGTTCGTCACGGGCCTGCTCTGGTTCGGGCTCATGGCCCTGCTCCCTCTGCGCCTGCGCCCCTGGGAGCAGGA
>CAZNSV010000366.1:0-3896 GCA_964575775.1 uncultured Desulfovibrionaceae bacterium | reverse complement strand
AAGCGCTCGGTGAAGTCGCTGGAGTGGGAGGCCACGATGATCTTTTTCAGGCGCGCCAGGAAGCGCTCGATGCGCTGCACGTTGAAGAACAGGATGGCCCAGAGCAGCACGGCGCCGGAGACGAAGAGCCCCCCGAGTTGGTAGACGCGGTTCTGCCGGGCCTCGTGCATCCGGGCGGTGTCGAAGCGCAGCAGCACGGCGCCCAGCTGCTCGCCACTGTAATCCTGCAGCGGCTGCAGGCGGTAGGACCACTGCCCCCGGCGTTCCCGCACCCCGCCCGGGCGCCTGGCGTCCAGGGCCTCCAGGGCGGATTCCCAGCCTTCGCCGTACCCTTCCTGGACCGCCCAATCGCCGCTGTACTTCGCCCCCGACCCGGGAGCGGAGCGCAGCAGCGCCGCCAGGTTTTCGTGCTTGTGCAGGGCCAGGAGCTCGGCCAGGTCCTGGGTGATGGCCACCGCGCCCACGTGGCTGCCCTCGTGGATCACGGGCGTGACCGCCAACAGGCGCAGGGCGTCGTCGGCCAGCACCAGCCCGCTGCGCGGGACGCGGTCCTCCAGCACCTGGCGCAGCATGCGGTCCGCCAGGCCCTGCTCGCCTTCCGGCGGCAGCGGAATGTTCTCCAACAGGTTGCGGCCGGAGCTGTCGAAGAAGCGGAAGGTGATGCGCCCCAGGTCGAGCCCGGCGCTGATCTTGTCGCCGTAGGGCTTGGTGAAGCGCAGCAGGGCCTGGGCATCGCCCTGGGCCAGGCGGGCCTGGATCTCCGGCACGCCGGCGGCCGCCGTGGCCTGCCCCAACAGCAGGGCCCGGCGGTCGATGACGATGTCCCCCAGGTTCACGGCCACCAGGCGCAGCTGATCCCGCGCCCGGCTGTCGATGGTGTTATCCAGGGTGTAGTTGAGGAAATAGATCTGGAAGATGCTCCCCAGGAGGAGCATGAGGCCCGTGAGATAGAGAAAACGGGCGCGTAGCGACCATTTGTCCGGAACAGCCAGTCGTTCGAGGTGACTCTTCCACCAGGGGGCGGCGGAATGCTTCTGTTTGGCAGTGCCGCGAATGGTTCTGCCTGCCCCTTCCCCGTGTTCACTCCCCGCCACAGTGCCTCCCCTGACCCTGCTTGCCTCGGGTTCCGTCACGGTACCACCCCGCTCGGCGTTACGCCGCGAGCGAAGCGTACCGGCACGTCACGTGATTTTGCGCACATTGTTAAATGAAATACAATGGAAGGGCAAGTAGATGGCGCGGAATTGTTTTGGCTTTTTCAGGCCGCCAGTATGAAGTCCCGCCCCTGGATATAGCCGCGGCCGCTCAGGAACGCCTGGATATCTTCCCCGGCCTCGCGGCTGCCCACATAGGAGACCAGGAACTCGCCCCCAGGCGGGGGCACCGCCTCGCGATGCCGGACCCGCACCCCCTGCACCAGGTGCCCGAGCTTGCGCGGGTCGATGTCGTAGAGCCCGGTGATGCGCACGCCCAGGGCCGTGAGTCCGGCCGCCCGCTTGCGGCTGGTGCGCCCCGCTCCCAGCAGGGAAATGGCGGGATGGTGGGGGTTGTGCCGGGCCAGCCAGCGGGCCAGGTACTGGGCCTTGACCGCGAAGAAGCGCTCCCGCCCGTAGCGCGGGTCCGTGCGCGAGAGCCGCCCGGGCGGGTCGTTCCAGGTCAGCAGGGTCTGGGGCAGCTTCTCCATGCGCACCCCGGCCTCCAGCCAGCGTAGCCACAGCTCGTAGTCCTCGGGAAAGTCCCCCTGGCGATAGCCGCCATGCCGTTGCACCAACTCGCGGCGGAACATCACCGAAGGATGCGGCAGGGGCGATTCCCGGAACCGCGCCAGGCTGATGGCCTCGTGACTGAGCAGGGTGTTGGTCCAGGCCACGTGGTGGGCATAGCCAGCCTGGCGCTGGGCATCGCCCCCGAACGCCACCCGGCAGGAGACCAGCCCCAGATCGGGGCGGGCCAGCAGCTGCGAGGCCTGCAGGGCCAGGCGCTCCGGCGCGCAGACGTCGTCCGCGTCCATGCGCGCCACCAAGGCCCCCCGCGCCTGGTCCAGCCCGGCCTGCAGGGCGCCCACCAGGCCCGTGCGGGGCAGGGGCAGCACCCGCAGACGCGGGTCCAGGGCCGATCGGGAGCGCAGCAGGTCGGGGGTGGCGTCCGTGGAGCCGTCGTCCACGGCCAGGATTTCCAGCTCCCGCAGGGTCTGGGCCTGCAGACTGTCCAGGGCGCGCCCGAGGGTGGCTGCGCCGTTGTGCACGGGCAGCAGCACCGAGACCAGGGGCACGAACTCAGCTCCCGGCGGATGCTGTCCGCGCGCTCCGGTAGTCAAAATGGTGCTGCAGGAGCATCCGCGCGGTCTCGCAGCGCAGACGGTCCTCCATGGCCAGGGGGCCCTGGAGCCGCGCCTCGAGGTCCAGCAGGGCTTGCGGCAGCGTCTCCAACTGGGCGCGACCGCCCCCGCAGAGGACATTGCGCTGCAGCATGCGCCCCAGCCAAGGGGCGAGTTCGGGATCGTCAGGGTGTGCCAGCGCAGCGAAGGGGGTGTCTTCGGTTTCGGTGCGCCCAGGAGAGGGGCAGAGCCGCAGCTCCTCCCACCGGACCCTGGGGCGCTGGCGGGCCTCCTGGGCGGCATGGGTCCCGGCGCGGTGGCCAAAGACCTGGCTGGCCAGGACCATGGCCCCGCCCACCCGGTTGGCGCCGTGCATGCCAGAGGCACATTCGCCGCAGGCGTAGAGTCCGGGCACGGTGGTGCGCCCGTGCTCGTCGATGCGGGCCCCGCCGTTTGCCGGCATTGGCCACGGCGGCCACGGCCATGGCCCGGTCCGACTTGGGCTGCCGGACCAGCACCACCCCGTCGGCGTTGCGGCGCTGCAGCAGGAAGCGGTCCAGGGCGTTGTCCTCCGAGCCATAGGCACAGGGGCAGTGCGTGCCCCGCGCATCCGCCAGGGGGGCGAGTTCCGGGGGGATACCCTCCCAGCGCTCCTCCTGGGTGGCGTTGCCGTTGGAGGCGGGGGTCAGCACCTGCCAACCTTCGTGCACCAGGTTGCGCAGGGAAAGATACTGCAGGGGGTCGAGGCCGTACCAGAGGAACTGCACGAAACCGGGCTGCAGGAGTTCGGCCCCGGCGCGCTCCAGCAGGGCGTAGGACCAGCCGCTGACCTTGGGGCCGGCGATGTTGTGGGCAAAGAGGGGCGCCGGTCCGCCCAGGGCCAGGATCACGGTGCGGGCGGGCTGCATCACGGGGTCCTGGCGCTTGGGCAGGCGCAGCAGGGCCCCGGCCACGGCGTGTCCCGAGTCTGCGGGCACCTGCAGCAGGCCCAGGCATTGGGTTCCTTCCATGAGGCGCCCCCCGAAGCGGCGGAAGTCGCTGGACAGGGCGGCATAGGCCTGGCCGAGATGTTCGAAAACGGCGGAGGAGGGGAGTTCGGGGAGAAAGCAGGCCGGGACGCGGGCCTTGAGGATGCCGTTGATGCCTTTCTCGCGCCCCCGAAAGGGCACGCCGCAGACCATGAGTTCTTCCATGCGGTGCAGGCTCTCCCGCGCCATGATCCGCAGGAGGCTGGGGTCCAGCACCCCGGGTGGGGCCACGGCCTCGGCCCGGGCCACGAAATCCGCGGCCTCGAAATCGCCGAACAGGACCTGCATGCCCAGGGCGTTGTTGGGATTGGCAAAGGAGGAGCCCGCAGCCACGTGCCCGGAGCCGACGCACAGCACGCTGGCGCCCATGGGGCGGCCCAGCATGCCCAGGGCGGAAAGCCCCGCACGCAGGCCGGCGAGTCCGGCGCCCAGGATGAGTACGTCCACCTCGGGCAGAATGTCGCAATACTGCTTCACGCAGCGCTCCTCGGTTCAGCTCGGCAGCATGCTACCGGCGGTTATTGCCCCCCTTTGACCTCCCATTGCTGCCA
>CAZNSV010000365.1:0-3962 GCA_964575775.1 uncultured Desulfovibrionaceae bacterium | reverse complement strand
CGACCTGCCCCCCAGACTGCGCCTAAGACCGCCCCCCCCTGCCCCACTCCGCTGCCGCACCCCGGCCACCAGGCCCTGCTGGACGGCTACGCCACGCAGCTGCTGGTGGAAAAGGGGCTGGCCGAGAACACCCTGCAGGCCTACACCACGGACCTGCGGCGCTTCCTGGGCTACGTGCATGAGGCCGGTCTGGAGCTCGCGGCCCTGACCGAGGAAGACATCCTCTATTACCAGGCCTGGTTGCGGGGCACGCACGGCCTGGGCACCCGCAGTCTGGCCCGGCACCTCTCCGCCCTGCGCGGCTTCTACGCCTGGTGTCTGGACACCGGCGCCCTACCCCGCAATCCCGCCACCTTTCTGGAGGGGCCCAAACTGACGCGCCCCTTGCCTCAGGTCCTGACCCGCGAGGAGCTGCTTTCCCTGTTGGCCCAGCCGGACCTCAACGACAAGCTGGGCTTTCGCGACCGCACCATGCTGGAACTGCTCTATGCCGCGGGGTTGCGGGTCTCGGAGTGCGTGGCGCTCACGCCTCTGCAGTTCGACGCCCAGAGCGGGTTGTTGCGCGTTCTGGGCAAAGGGGCCAAGGAGCGCTTCGTGCCCATCCACGCCACGGCCCAGGAGTTCCTGGCCGTCTGGCTCAAGCACTGGCGCCCCGCCTTCAAACCCGTGGAGGACAAGGTCTTCCTGAACCGCTCCGGCAAGGGGCTGAGCCGCCAGGCCGTGTGGAAGTGCATCAAGCGGTACGCCCTGGCCGCCGGGATCCGCAAGGACATCTCGCCCCACACCTTCCGGCACTGCTTCGCCACGCACCTGCTGGAAGGCGGCGCGGACCTGCGCAGCGTGCAACTGCTGCTGGGGCACGCGGACGTCACGGCCACGGAAATCTACACCCACGTGCAGACGGCGCAGCTGCTGGCCGTGCACCGGGCGCACCATCCCAGGGGGCGCTGACCCCTCTCAGCCTTGCAGCCGCAGGGCCTCGTAACAGGCATCCAGGAGCACACAACCGGCGGCGAGGCGCGCCTCGTCCTCCGCATGCCCCAGGGCCACCCCGGCCAGGGCCAGGGCCAGCCCCTGGGTGGCGGGGTGGCGGTAGCGCTCCTCCCGCAGGTCGATGTCGTGCACCATCTCGCCCAGGTACGCCAGGGCCTGGTCCCGCAGCCCCAGGCGCTGGATCAGGGTCTCGAAGGTGCAGCGCTCCCCGACGTGGGTGAAGTCGGCACCCTGCATGTCGAAGGTGACCTCGCCGGGCTCCGGTGCGTGGGTGGAGCTGTCCACGAAGCGAAAGCGCGCCCCGGGGTCGATGAAGCGCAGGATCAACCAGGCGCTAGCCATGCGGTCCACGTAGACGCCCGCGCGGGTGACCCAGACCTTGCCCTGAAAGGCTGCCGGGCTTTCGGTCAACTGCCCGGCGGCCAGGAGCTCGCGCTCCTCCCGACTCAGCAGGGCGGTTTCGATGCCTGCCAGGAGCCCTTCCACCGCGCCCCTTCCGGGGGCGTCGAAGAAATCCAGCGCCTGCACCGCCTGGAGCCGCGCCTTGAGCTCCGCCAGGGTGTTGCGGGCAACGTCGTCCGGCAGGGCGGGGACCTCCCCAGGCGTGGCCTCGCCAGCGGCGGTGTGGATGGGGAGCCCGGCGGCCAGGGTCTTGGCGTCGTCCATCAGGGCGGCGTAGTCCGCCTCCCGGGCGGCCTGGAACAAGGCCCTGACCTGGGAGTCGTCCAGGCCTGCGGCCAGGTGCCCCGTCACCAGAAAGGCCTTGCCCCCTCCGTCCTTGATCTCCTGCACCAGCCAACCCGCGGCCTCGCGACACTGACGGCACTTTGGGCACTGGGGCAGGTCCGGGAGCACGTAGACAGCGTTCTTCAGGGCCACGGCGCCCAGGGCGGCCAGTCGCTTGGCCACCTTGGCCCGCAGATAGGCGGGCTTTGGGGGGATGTTGTGGATGAGCAGCAACCAGGGTGCGGGCTCGAGCATGGCGTGGTCCTCCGTAAACAGGGGCAGACAGCCCCAGACAGGCGTAGACAGGCGCAGACTGGCGCAGACTGGCGCAGACTGGCGCAGACAGCTGCAATTTTTCTACAGAGTACGACATAGCAGTTGACATGGCAAGGGGAGCACCTTATCTTTCAATTGCGCTGATACGAGTGAATGATAAATCGCAACTGAACGAAGGAGAACGTTATGAACCAAGCCGCCACCCTGGCCGCCCAATTGATGGCTGCGGCAGCCCGAACCGCCCCAAAAGCTGGAGGCAAGGACTTTCTGGAAATCGTGATCGTCGAAAAGCCCGAGGACCTGGGCAGAATCGCGGAAGCCATGGCTGCTCATGCTCCACAGTCCACCAACGAGGCCTACTGGCTCCGTGATGCAGCCAACTGCGCCCAGGCCCAGGCTTTGCTTCTGGTGGGGCTCGGCAGATTCTCCGTGGCTGGCTATGACTGCGGGGCCTGCGGTTTTTCCACTTGCAAGGAGTTTGTCAAGGCCCGGCAGGCTCAGGACAAGACCATGGGCTACGCCGGACCACACTGCGCGATGCGGCTCATGGATGTGGGTGTGGCTCTGTCGTCGGCGGTGAAAACGGCCAGCATCCTGTCCATCGACAACCGTGTGCAGCAGAGGGTGGGAGCGACGGCTCGTGCCTTGGGATTCATTGACGCGGAAGTAGTCATGGGCATTCCGTTGGGTGTATACGGAAAGTCCCCGTTCTTTGATCGCAGTGTTCCTGGCAAGCAATAGGTTGCAGTCTTTCCTGGAACGGAAAGTACTTGCTTTCTGCTCCAGCGGAACCGCCGCCTGTTAGGCGCTGCAAGCACGAGCTTTACCATAACTGCGAGCAACAATATGTTGAACATTGCGTGCTCTCCGTAATCTCTCTGGAGAAATTCCATGGACGCCATCCGTTCTCTTTTTGGGGTAGGTTTTTTGGCTCGCTTTTCCTACGCCCTGGCTCGAAATCCTGTACTGCCACTCTTTGCGGTGTTTCTGGGCGCAGGTCCAGAGGCCGTGGGGCTGGCTGTCGGCATTTCAACGGTCACAGGCATCTTTTTCAAGATGCCTGCGGGGGCACTTTCAGACGTAATTGGGCGGCGCAAGACCATGCTTGCCGGGTTGGTGGTCTTCGCCGTTCTGCCCTTCACCTATGTATTTGTCACCCAGTACTGGTTGCTGGTGGTTGTCAGGTTTCTGCACGGTTTGGCCACAGCCATCTACGGTCCGGTCGTCATGGCCGTGGTGGCGGACCTGGCGGGGAGCCGACGGGGTGAGATGCTCAGCTGGTTTTCCTCAGTGACCATTGTCGGCACCCTGCTTGGAGCCCCTGTGGGCGGGTTGATCCTGCATACCTTGTTTCAAGGCCCGGATGGTCCTGGTCTCTGGTCCTTCCGGAGCATCTATCTGCTCAGTGGGCTCTTGGGCCTGGGTTCCTTGCTTCTGGGCTGGCGGGTGCTCAAGGGAGAAGAGCAGATTGACCGCACTGGAGGGCTGTCCGAACGCTGGCTGAAATTCAAGAGCGGCCTTGGTGAAGTACTTGCTGATCGCCGCGTGCTTGTGGCCTCGGGCATGGAGGGGGTGCAAAATATGACCATGGGTGCCCTGGAGGCCTTTTTGCCCATCTACGCCGTGACAATGGCCGGGTTGAACGTTTTCCAGGCCGGTCTTCTTTGGGGCGCCCAAATCGTGGTCACCATGCTGTCCAAGCCCTTGATGGGGCGCATCTCCGACCGACATGGTCGCCGCATGGTCATCGCCCTGGGGATCGTCAGCTGTGCCTTGCCCTTCATGGCCATTCCCTGGTTATCGAGTTTCTGGACCCTGCTCATGGCAGCGCTGGTTTTCGGATTGGGCGAGGCTCTGGTCACCAGTTCTTCCGCGGCCCTGGTGGCGGACATCTGCCGTCGGCAGCACTATGGCGCAGCAATGGGCACCTTCGGCACCATCTTCGATATCGGCCATGCCTCTGGCCC
>CAZNSV010000364.1:0-3973 GCA_964575775.1 uncultured Desulfovibrionaceae bacterium | reverse complement strand
ATCGACAAGGCGCCCCTCCTGGGGCAGGCCCGCTGCCTGCTGGCCCTCAATTCCGCCATCCTGCTGGAGGGGGTTTTGCTGGGGGTGCCCACGGCCCAGCTGCTGTTTCCGGACTAGCATCCGGTCATGCCCCTGCCCGAGGGGGGGCTGGTGCCGAGCCTGCTCACGGTCGAGGAACTGGAGGCCTTTCTGCGGCAGGTCCTGGCCGAGGCGCCGCAACGCCTGCCAGCCGAGGCGAGCCGGGACTATTTCGCGCATTTCTTCGGGGCTCCGGACCAGGACCACGACGCCGCCCTGGCGGCCCTGTGCCGGAGTCTGTGCATCCCGCCGTATCTGAAAGCCCTGGTTGCGGCGGACGAGGCCCGGGCCTCGGCTGGTCCCGCGTTGGAAGCCTTGCGGGAACGTCTGCGCGCCGTGGAAGCGCTGACCCCGACGGCGTCCCCCGAGGCGGACGCACAGCTCTGGGAGCGCTGCCAGGAGTACGCCCGCAGCATCGACGCCCTGCCCGGACCGGTGATCATCTACGTGGCCTACCAGCCCTACTTCCCCCTGGATCGGCAGAGCGCGGCCCTGCGGCGCCTGCGGGGCTGGAGCAGCGTGATGTTTTACTGGCACGACGTGCGCCACTGCCTCGACCAGGCGCAGCTGGACTCCTTCGACCACACCTTCGTGCTGCGCCAGGACCTGCGGCAAAAAAGCAGCAATCTGCAGCTGCGGCGCGTCTTCAGCCTCATCACCCGGCAGGACGTGGTGGTGCACGTGACCACGCACATCAAGACCCCGGAGCTTTTCGTCGCGGTGCGGGAGTACGCGCCCTTTCCGGTGGTTTACCAGCCCGTGGACGTGCTCAACACCACCATCAACCGCCCCTTCTACAATCTGGTGTGGGGGGCGGACACCACCCACTTCCTCATGGCGGCGGAGCGCTACATCCACGAGCACGCGGCCGGACTGATCCACAAGGAGGCCCCGGTCACGGAGCGGCTGATCACGCCGCCCCCGCTGTGCCCCATGCTGTTGTTCGAGGATTACGCCCTGCCGGAATGCTGCTCGCCCACCCGGCCCCAGGGCTCGCCGCCCCGGCTGGTGTACTGCGGCACCTTCCACCCCAGCACCTACCCGGACTCGGCCCAGGTGGTTTCACGGTATTACTTCGAGGTGACGCGGGAGCTGGTGAAACAGGGGTTGCCCACGCACATCTACGGCGGGGGCTATCACGGCTACGGCCCGCAGCACACGGCCTACGCGGACTGGCAGACCCTGGCCCTGGAGAGCGGCCTGGTGACCCTGCACGGCATGGTGCCCCGGCAGTTGATGGGGGAGGAGCTGGCGCAGTACGACTGGGGCATCCTCAACGGCTTCATCCACAAGATGCCCAGCGGCTACACCAACCCGCAGCTGTTCCTCACCACCATGGGCACCAAGGTCTTCACCTATCTGGAGGCCGGGCTGCCCATGCTGGTCATGGGCGACTACAGCGGCATGGCGGGCTTCATCGAACAATACGGAGTGGGGCTGGTGCTGGAGCCCGCGGACCTGCCGCGCCTGCGTACCATCCTGGAGCGGGCCGACTATGCCGGGCTCTGCGCCAACATCGAGCGGGTGCGCTCCGGCGTGCTGAGCATGCAGGGCAACATCGGTCGGCTGGACGCCTTCCTGCGCGGCCTCATGACTGAGCGGCCACCGGATTCAGGTTCGCGCTGAGCCCCAGGAAGGCGCGCTTGTCCGCCACGGGGATGTCCCGGCTTTCCAGGGCGTCCTTGCTGAACAGCTCCGCCAGGATGGTCGCCATGGGCACCCCGGCCATGTAGCCCTCCCGGATCTCCGGCCCCAGGTGCTGCAGGAGCAGGGGCTCGCCCGAGTCGCGATGGGCCTGGAGCACCCGGGCCACCTGGTCCGGGCAGGTGACGGTGTTGCCCCACCGGATGTTGAGCAGGGTGAAGCCGTCCTCCTGCCGGAAGCGCAGCCGCTTGGGCACCTGGAACACGGCGCCGCCCTGGATCCGCTCCGGCAGGGAGTTGTCGCGCACCAGACGGAAGGGGGTAACGATGCGCTCCTTGGCGGTCATGAGTGGGTCGCGACCGGCGTAATCCCCGGAGTAGGCATGGGCCGAGCTGCGGCAGCCCGAACGGCAAATGCCGTGGTAGGCGCAGCCCTCGCAGGCCGCGTGCATGTACGAGTTATCATGCCAGGGGCGCATGCGGGCGAACACCGTCTTGAGCCCCTCCTCGAACACGTTGCCGTAGTCCTGGGCCTGGTGCACGCAAGCGTGGGCCAGGCCGGTGGCGTTGATGTTGATGCAGTGGCCCGACTGGCCGGGGCAGCCCCGACCCACGAAATCGCTGAATTTTTCGAGATCGCCCAGGAAGCAGAGCGGATAGCTGACCAGGGTGCCGATCATGATCCCGGTGTCGCGCTTCAGGGCCAGCATCTGCTCCAGGGCGAGCCGGGCGTCCTCGGGTTCGAGATGCACGTCCGAGGTGGTGGGGTCCTTGCAGAACGACGGCGGCACGGTGCGCGTGGCGAAGAGCCGCTGCACGCCCAGCTCGTGGGCCAGGCGGCCGGTGTCGTAGACGTGGTGCTTGTTGGGCTGGGAGATGATCATGTTGGCGCTGATCCGGATGCCGCTTTGCACCGCGAGCTCGATGCCCTTGACGATCTTCTCCAGGGAGCCCTCGCGGTTGACCATGCGGTCGTTGACCGCGGCGTCGTGGGAGTTGAGGCTGGTGAGGATGTGGTCCAGGCCCGTGTCCCGCAGCCGCTTGAGCTTGTCTTCCGTGGCCAGCAGCAGGTTGGAGTTGCAGCTGATGGAGATGTTGCGCTCCACCAGGGTCCTGAGCCCGTACTCCAGCAGTTCGAAGGCCAGGAACGGCTCCCCGCCCGACAACACCACATGGAAGACCCCGGCGTCCACGAACTGCTCCACCAGGGCGTCGAACCGCTCCCGGGTCATGGTCACCCGCCCCCCGTCCTGACGCCAGAAGTTGTAGCAGTGCCGGCAGGTCTGGTTGCAGGCTTCGGTCAGCTCCACATTGGCCACGGTGGGGGCGGAAAACAGCTGGCTCATGATCGTTGGTCCCGGACGTTGAGGTTCATGGTACGTCATGCAATGCGCATGCCTGCCGACGCGGATTGCCACGCGACGCGGCATCCCGGCTCAGGGGCAGAGCTCCCTGTCCACGAAACGTTTCTGGTTGCCCACGCTCCAGAAGCCGTCCGCAAGCAGGATCTCCAGAAACCGCTCGGAGCTCTTGCCGTCCCCGAACTCGAAATCCAGCCCCCCTTGGGTGGGGCGCGGATGCCGCAGGGCAGCCAGGATGGCCTCCTTCTCCTCGGGCACGTTGACAATGGCCGCGTTGAAGCTGCGCCCGTTCTGCCGCGAGCCCACATTGATCACGGGGCGGCCGTAGATGGGTGCCTCCCGGATCCCGGCACTGGAATTGCCCAGCACCAGCTCGCAGTGCTTGAGCAGGGTCAGGAAGAATTCGAAGCGGATGGAGGGGTAGAGCACGATCCCGGGCCGCCCCTTGAGCCGGGCGTACTCCCTGCGGATCAGGTCCGAGCCCGGGTCGTTGTTGGGGTGGATGACCACGAACCGCCGCCCCGACTCCAGCACCGCATCCACCAGGTTGCGGCAGCGCTCCTCCAGCCGGCCCAGCTCCGTGGTCACGGGGTGGTAGAGCAGGATGGCGTACGCCGGGAAGCTGATGCCGTAGTGCGCCTTGACCGCCTCGATGGAGGGCAGGTCCGGCCGCAGCATCTCGTCGATGTCCGGCGAGCCGATGACGTGGATGCTGGCCTCCTCCTCCCCCAGCTGCAAGAGCCGCCGCCGCGCCGTGTGGTTGGCCACGAAATGCACGTGCGACAGTTTGCTGACGGCGTGGCGGATCAGCTCGTCCACGGTGCCCGAGACCTCCCCGCCCTCCACGTGGGCCACCAGGATGTTGTTCAGGCTGCCCACGATGGCCCCGGC
>CAZNSV010000363.1:0-4005 GCA_964575775.1 uncultured Desulfovibrionaceae bacterium | reverse complement strand
GGCCGCGGTCTCCTGGTAGTAGGAGGCCCGCACGTTGATGATGTAGGGCGAAAAGGGTTCACGCAGGACGTTGGCACCCGTGAACATGCCGATGATGGGGATCTGGGCCTTTTCCACCAGGGGGATGATCTTCTCCGTGGTGGGGGTCCCCACGTAGCAGAACAGGCAGAAGACCTTCTCGTCCACGATGAGCTGCTGCGTGTTGGCCAGACACAGGGGCGGATGGTAGCGGTCGTCCAGGGCCACCAGGGTGATGGTGCGACCATGCACCCCGCCGTGGGCGTTGATGTTGTTGATGTAGGCCTGGGCTCCGCGCAGGGTCTCAATGCCCAGATACCCGGCATGACCGGACAAAGCCAGGGAGGATCCGATGCGGATCTCCTTGAAGGTCACTCCCGGGGTCTGCTGGGGGCTGCCGTTGTTGCTCTGGGTCTGGGGGCACCCCACCAGGAGCAGACAAATCAGCAGCACCAGCATTCGTGCCTGGAACACGGCGGCTCCTTGTCACATGAGAATATCGACGGGCGAAGATCCTGCGTCCGCCCGGTCCACAGTGCCTACAACTCGCTCTCCAGCCAGGCCAGAGCCGCCGCCACGGTGGGAAAGCCGATGGTGCTGATCAGGGCCACCAAGGCATGCCGCAACTCCTCGGGCGTGGCGCCCAGGGCCGAGGCCCGGCGAGCATGGCTGCGGACCGAACCTTCGGAGTGCTTGGCCGCAGCGGCCGCCATCTGGATCAGATGTACGGTCTTGGCATCCAGGGGCCCGGCCTGCTGCACGGTCTGCCCCAGCTTCTCCAATTGTTCCAGAACGCCGGGATACATGGTGCGCAGATTTTCGTAGTGCGCGGGCTTGGCTTCTTGCGCCATGGGTACTCTCCTTGTGTTTGATCCAGCTTAACGCAATTTCCCGGGAGATACCAGGGGCAGGGAAGCCTTCCAACCGAAAAACCCTGGTCCGCGCGCCCACCCCATAGACCGCACTTATTGACGGGAAAGATGTTTTACACAATCGTCAAAAGCATTCAAAAAGCCAAGGACAAAATCGTCGTTCGTTCTGCAGTCCCAGACTCGGTACCCTCGCAAGCCCAGTATTCATGCGCAAGAAAACGGGACTGCCACTGTAATTGTAGTTGACAATCCCGTCAGCGAGCATTATCTGCCCTCCACTCCGACTTGCCGTGCAGGTCGGCAGCCTCGCCGCGTCGGTCGTGCCAACGGCGGCAGGCTTTTTCAACCATCCACCCTGGAGTCACTCCATGTTTCTGCCCTATCTCATCCTGGGTATCGGCATCGTCGCTTCGCTGCTCCTCTTCCGCTACTTTGAAAAAATTTCCAAATTCAATTCAAAATAGGTACCGGCCAGAGGCCGAAGCTGCAGGGGCTGCCTTCAGAGGCAGCCCCTTTTTCATTGCGATGCAGTGCGTTGCGTCCAGCGAAGGCTGGAAGAAAATCTGGTACACCCGGCGCACCCCTCTCGGTGACGAGCGTTCCAGGTCCGGCAGGCAGAAACTCCCCGCTAACAAGCGTCCTTGCGCACGCTGCGCCGCCGACGCCAGGCCTTGAAGACGCTGGACAGGGAAAAGGCCAGCACGGTCAGCAGCGTGAACATCAGAACATAGGCCACCACATCCAGGGTGGCGTCGATAAAGACCAGGGACGTGGCCACAAAGGCCCAGACGTTGCAAAAAAGCTGATAGACCTCCCCGAACGGGGTACCGCGCACCAGGCCGAGGATGACCAGCAGCACGGCGCCCCACAAGAGGGAAGACTTGATATTTCTGGGTTCGATCTGCAATGCGTTCAGGATGCTATTCATGTCTGCTCCTTTTCTTCAGTTGCTGCGCTTGGGGTTGAGGTTGGTAAGTGTGTGAAACGGTTCACAGGTCTGAGCTATAACCCAGACGGGCCTGGAGGGAAAGAACAGAATGTCCCTTTTGCCCGCGCAGCTGGTCCCCATCCTGCGCAGAAACGCCGCCCCCGGGCTCCCATAAACGGTTCCTGCCGTCGGTCCACTCAGCGAACCGGAGCGATCACTTCCGGCGATCCGAAATCGGAGGCCTCCCGCCAGCTGCCCGGACGCCCCTGACAGGGCAGCGGGGGCACCAGCGCCGCGGCCAACTCCCGCAGGAACCGGCTGCGTGGCCATTCCTGGGCCCCGAAGCGCAACATGTGCGGCGTGGTCTGCTGGCAATCCACAAAGGCGAAGCCCCAGGTCGCCAGGCGCCGGACCAGGGTCACGAAGGCGACCTTGGAGGCGTCGGGCACCAGGTGGAACATGGACTCCCCGAAAAAGGCCCGCCCCAGGGCCACGCCGTAGAGCCCCCCCACCAGGCGCCCCTCCTGCCAGGCTTCCACGGAATGAGCCAGCCCGGCCCGGTGCAGGTCCGTATAGGCGCGGACCATCTCCTCCACGATCCAGGTGCCCTCGCCCTGGGGGCGCGGTGCCGTGGCGCAGGCCTGCATGACCTCGGGAAAGGCCTGGTCCATAGTGATCCGAAAGACCCCCTTGCGCAGCACCCGCTCCAGACTGCGCGGCACGTGCAGCTCCCGGGGGCACAAGACCGGACGGGGGTCCGGGCTCCACCAGAGGATGGGGGTCTGTTCGCTGTACCAGGGGAAGATGCCCCGCGAATAGGCCGAGACCAGTCGCGGCAGGCTGAGGTCCCCGCCCACGGCCAGGAGGCCGTCGGGGTCCGCCAGCTCGGGATCGGGAAAGGCCACGCACTCGTCGGGCAGGGCAAAGATGGTCATGTCGTGGGGATGCCGTGCTTGGTAAGCAGGGGCGCCGAACCGCATGGCCGCGATCCGGCGCCCCTGGTGCAGACGTACTTGTGCCTACGCAACCAGATCAGACCTCGGCCGGAACCTCGGCCTTGGCGCGGCGCTTGCCTTCCTTGCCCGTGGAGGGGGCGGGGCAAGTCCCGAACCGGAACACGAGACCGCTTTCGCCTTCGGCCGGGAGCGGGGCCTCGGGATCATGATCCACCGCCACCTCGCCGCCCTTCTGCAGGCAGCCGAACAGCACCTCCTGGGCCAGCTTGTCCTTGAGCTCGTCCTGGATCACCCGGCCCAAGGGGCGGGCGCCAAAGGTCGGATCATAGCCCTTCTGGGCCAGATAGGCCCGGGCGGCGGGGGTCAGCTGGATGCGGACCTTGCGCTCCTGCATCTGCTCTTCCACTTCCCGGATGAACTTGTCCACGATGCGCTCCATGACCTCGAACTGCAGGGACTTGAAGCCCACGATGCCGTCCAGGCGGTTGCGGAACTCGGGACTGAAGAGCTTTTCCAGGGCCTGCTTGCCGCGGAAGCTCACGTCCTGGGGCGAGGAGCTGCCGAAGCCCAGCTGGGCCGCGCTCATCTCCCGGGCACCGGCATTGGTGGTCATGAGCAGGATGGTGTGCCGAAAATCCGCCTTGCGGCCGTTGTTGTCCGTCAGGGTGGCGTAGTCCATGACCTGCAGCAATATGCTGAAGAGGTCCGGGTGCGCCTTTTCGATCTCGTCCAGCAGGAGCACCGTGTAGGGGTTCTTGCGGATGGAATCCGTGAGCAGACCGCCCTGGTCGAAGCCGATGTAGCCCGGAGGCGCGCCGATGAGCCGCGCCACCGCGTGCTTCTCCATGTATTCGCTCATGTCGAACCGCAGGAAGTGCACGCCCAGGGACTTGGCCAGTTGGCGGGCCAGCTCGGTCTTGCCCACACCCGTGGGGCCGTACAACAGGAAACTCCCCGTGGGGCGGTCCGGATGCCGCAACCCCGCCCTGGAGCGCATGATGGAGCGTACGATGGTCTCCACGGCCTCGTCCTGGCCAAAGACCACGCCCTTGAGCTGCGGCTCCAGCTCCCGCAGCACGTTGCGGTCCGAAGCGGAAACGCTCTGGGCCGGGATGCGCGCCATGCGGGAGATGACCTGCTCGATGTCCATGGGCGTGACGGTGTTGCCCTTCTTGCCCGTGGCGGCCTTGAGCCGGAACACCGCGCCCACCTCGTCGATGACGTCGATGGC
>CAZNSV010000362.1:0-4015 GCA_964575775.1 uncultured Desulfovibrionaceae bacterium | reverse complement strand
ATCACGATCTCACGCATGCCCCACCTCCAGCAGCAGGTGCTCCCGCACGGCGTCCCGCAGCGCGGTGAAGGTGGCGCGCAGCCCCGGGCTGAGCGTACCTGGCACCGCGCCGCGGGAGTAGCCGGCGGCAATGGCACGATCGAAGGGTGTCCGGGCCAGCACGGGCAGGCCCTTGTCCTTGCAAAAGTTCTCCACGCTCCGGTCCCCGATGTCGCAGCGGTTGATCACCGCGGCCATGGGTTTGTTCAGCGGAGTGAAGGCCTCCCAGGCCAGGGCGAAGTCGTGGAATCCGAAGGGGGTGGGCTCCGTGACCAGCACGATGGCGTCGCTGTCCAGCACGGCGCTCACGGCCGGACAGCTCACCCCCGGGGGGGCGTCGATGATGGCGTCCGCCACCGCTCCGTCCGCCAGCAACGCGGCCATGCGCTGCCGCACCACCCGCATGAGCGGCGGGCTCATGGCCTCGCCCACGCGCAAGCGCCCCATGAGGAAGTGCAGGGCTCCGGCGCGCCCCTCCAGAACCTTGCCCAGTTCCCGGGACGCGGGCTTGAGGGCCATGGCGGGGCAGACGGCGAAGCAGCCACCGCAGCCGTGGCACATCTCCTGAAAGACCAGGAGCATGTCGCCCATGAGGGAGAGGGCCTTGAACTGGCAGAGTTCCACGCAGGCCCGACAGCCGACGCAGGCCTCCTCATCCACTTCCGGCACTTCCAGGCTGGCGGTCCGCTCCGCCGAGAATTCCGGTTTGAGGAAGATGTGGAGGTTGGGCTCTTCCACGTCCAGGTCCACGGCCAACAGTGGCCGGTCCCAGACCGAGGCCAGGGACGCGGCCACCGTGGTCTTGCCTGTTCCACCTTTGCCGCTGGCAACGGCGAGGATCATGGCGTGGCTCCTAGCGGTTGGGGGCGGTGGCCAGGGGCACCTGCCCGGCCAGATAGCGTTCCACGGCCTGACGGACCGTGAGCCCTTCGAGATCCTGCCCCACCTTGACTCCGGCGGCCTTGAGGGCCTGGAAGGCCTTGGGCCCCACAAACCCGGTGAGCAGCACCCCGGCGCCGGCCCGGACAATGGTTTCGGCGGCCTGGATGCCGGCGCCCTGGGCCAGGACCTGGGCGGCGCCGTTCTCCACGTAGCGGTGCGCCATGGTCTCGGGGTCCACCACCACAAAGCCCCCGGCCCGCCCGAAACGCGGATCCACCCGGTCGTCGAGGCCCGGCCCTTCACTGGTCACGGCAATGCTGGTCATGAGCGACTCCTTGCGCTTAATTGGTGGGGGCGAAAGTGCGCTTACGCCCGCAATTTCCCGCTGTCAATAATTCATGAATCATTTTTGGCGGGTTTTATGGCCCTGCTTCGCCACGGACGCAGGGCCGTTGCAAACAATCTCAGGTGTAGAGCCTCGTAACCTTGAAAACGTATAGAGGCTCTTGTGCATTTTCCTGAAACAGTTGGTAATCGTTTCAGGAGGGAGCCTTGTTTCAGGGCGAAACTGCGCTAGCCCCGGTTGAAGGCCCTCCGACAGGAGCCGTCCCGCAGGCGCAGGCAGCGCCGGAAGGTCTGCCAGCCCTGGCTGAAACGCCCCCAGCCCTGGATGGAGCGGGCTTCCTGGTTGTCGGGAGGCGTGGGCGCCGTGGGGGTGTCGGGCAGCTGCCAGATGCCGCCCCGGCCCTGTCCTTGACCCTGCCCGCGTCCCTGGCCCTGCCCGCGTCCCTGGCCCTGGCCGCAGCGGCCCTGCCCCTTGCCTTGTCCCTGTCCAGAACCTTGGCCGGAACCTTGGCCGCGACCTTGGCCGCGTCCTTGCCCTGGTGTGAACTGCCGATTACCGAAACGCATGGGAGACCTCCCTGGTTTGGCGTTGTGCTCTCGCTGGGGGAGCATTGCTTCCTTGCACTCAATCCGTCGTGTCCTCGGGAGCCGGAACGTTGGTCTCGCGTCTGCGGCAGCCACGGCCGCGCCCCCGACAGTAGGGACCATGCAGGGGGCAAGCGCCGTCTTGCACCCCCTCGTCATTGCTTTCGAGGGTGTAGTCGCCGCCGTCGATGCGGATGGCCTCGCCCCTGCTGAGGGCCAGGGCCACGGTACGCCGGGCCTCGGCCAGGATGCGGCACAGGGTGGGGCGGGAAACGCCCATGGACTCCGCGGCCTGCTCCTGGCTCTGTCCCTCGCCGTCCACGAGGCGCAGGGCCTCGAGCCCTTCCACGGGGAGAATGCGCCCCTGCAACTCCTGCAGTGGCACACCCTGCGGCTTGAAGTAGGTGGTCTCGGGCAGCCCGGCCACCAGGCGGCATTTCTTCCTGCGTCCCATTGCGGCTCCTTGATTTTGAACGTATGTTCACAATAAGCAGGGGAGGGCGTGGCGTCAAGGCTAATTTTGAAATTAGTTTCAAAAAAGCGCCAAGGCTTTCCTTCCACCCTGGGCAAGCCGGCTCCCTCGCAAGCGTTCCGGACTGGTGCGTTGACGTGTCCGCCCCAAGGCGATAGGGGGGCGCCTGCGCCGCGACCATCGCCAGTCGCACTCACCGCTGTCAGCACAACCAACGAGGCATGCCATGGGTTGGGTCTACATTCTCATCGCCGGGATTCTGGAAGTGGCTTTCGCCGTGTTGCTGAAACTCTCCGAGGGCTTCACGCGCCTGCCCTACACCCTGGGCTTCATCGTCTGCACCGGGGTCTCCCTGTGGTTCCTGACCCTGGCCATGCGCACCATCCCCTTCGGCACCAGCTACGCCGTGTGGACCGGCATCGGCGTGCTGGGCACCACGGCCATTGGGGTGCTGCACTTCCAGGACCCCGTCACCGGGCTGCGCCTCTTCTTCACCCTCACCCTGCTGGGCTCCATTGTGGGGCTGAAGCTCACCAGCTGAGGCGGTGCTATGGGCGTGAGGACGTTCGCGCGAGGCAGGGCGCTGTCGTGGGGGGGAACGCCCTCGGGTGCGCAGGGGCGGGGAGCACCTTTTCGCCGAGCAATAGGCCTCAGCGGATCATTTTCTCGGGCAGGAAGAAGACCAGCTCGGGGAACACGCAGAGCAGGGCGGCCATGAAGACCATGATCAGGAAGAAGGGGAAGGTCTGCCGCAGGATGCTGGCGGCCGAGGTCTCGGCGATGTGCTGGATCACGAAGATGGAGAAGCCCACCGGCGGGGTGATCTGGGAGAGCTCCACCATGATTACCACGAAGATGCCGAACCAGAGCGGATCGAAGCCCGCCAGCACCACGATGGGCAGCACGATGGGCAGGGTCATGACCACGATGGAGATGCCGTCCAGGATCATGCCCAGGAAGATGTACATGAGCCCCAGCACGGCGATGAGCATGAAGGGCGAGAGGCCCAGGGAGGCGATGTACTCGCTGATGCCCCTGGCGATGCCAATGAAGGCCACCACCTGGGAGAGGAAGGCCGCACCCGCGATGATGAAGCAGATCATGGTACTGGTCTTGACGGCGGCCACCAGGGCGGTCTTGAAGGTCTGCCAGCTGAGGTTGCGGAACAGGGCCGCCAGGATCAGCGCGCCCAGCACGCCCATGGCCGCGGCCTCGGTGGGGGTGGTCCAACCGGCGTAGATTCCGCCGAGCACCAGGGCGATGAGGGAAAAGACCGGCAGCAAGTCCTTGAGGGAGCGCAGGCGCGTACCCCAGTCCGAGTGCTCGCGCTCCTGGGGCAGATACTCGGGGTGCAGCAGCGAGGCCACGGCGATGTAGAGGGAGTAGAAGGCGGCCAGCACCAGGCCGGGGATGATGCCGGCGATGAAAAGCTTGCCGATGGAGGTGTCGGAGAGCACCCCGTAGATGATCATGATCAGGCTGGGCGGGATGAGGAAGCCCAGGGTCCCGGCCCCGGCCAGGGAGCCGATGGCCAGGCCGGGGTGGTAGCCCCGGTTCTTGAGCTCGTGCAGGGTGATCTTGCCCACCGTGGCCGTGGTGGCGGCGCTGGAGCCCGAGACCGCGGCAAAGAGCGAGCAGGCCACCACGTTGATGTGGTAGAGCCGTCCGGGAATGCCCGTGAGCCACGGCACC
>CAZNSV010000361.1:0-4034 GCA_964575775.1 uncultured Desulfovibrionaceae bacterium | reverse complement strand
TTGCGCATGCCCCCGGACAACTGCCCCGGATGATAGCCCCCGAACCGCTCCAACCCCACCAGCGAAAGTTTCTGCAGCACCACCGCGTCGATCTCCACGGCACCGAGCCGGGTGTGCTCCTTGAGGGGCAGGGCCAGATTCTCGGCCAGGGTGAGGGAGCCCAGCAAGGCCCCGTCCTGGAACAGAACGCCCATGCGCCGCCGCAGGGAGCGGAATTCCCGGCGGCCCAAGGTGAAAATGTCGCGCCCCCCGTGGAGAATGCGCCCCTGCAGGGGCAGGGAGAGACCGAGGATGTGGCGCAGCAGGGTGGACTTACCGCTGCCCGAACCACCAAGAATCATGGAGATTTTTCCGGACGGGAGCTCGGCGTTCACCTCGCGCAGCACCACGTGGCCGGGATACCCCACGCTGAGGTTTTCGAGCCGGATGTCCCAGGGTTTTTCCAGAGAAGGGGCGGTCAAGATTCCGGGCCTCGCGAGGCTGCAGCGCTCTGCGGCGACTGCGGCATGCTCACAGTTGGAAGGTGGTCAGGACGTAATCCGCTACCAGAATCAGGACGCAGGACAGCACCACGGCCGAGGTGGTGGAGTTGCTCACCCCTTCGGGCCCCACGCTGTCGCGACGCAGGTGCGTGAAAAAGCCGTGGAAGCAACAGACCGTGGACACGATGAGGGCAAAGGCCACGGACTTGTGGAACCCGCCCATGACGTCGGCCATGGTGACGCTGGTCACGATGCGGTTGAAATAGACGCCGGAATTGATGTCCAGCAGCACCACACCGGAAAAATAGCCCCCATAGATGCCCACCACGTCGAAGAGGGCCGTGAGCAGGGGAAAGGAGATCAGGGCCGCAATGACCCGAGGCGCCACCAGGAACCGGACGGGGCGCATGTCCATGACCTCCAGGGCGTCGATCTGGTCGGAAATGCGCATGATGCCGATCTCGGCGGTCATGGCGGACCCGGCGCGCCCGGTGATCATGATGGCCGTGAGCACCGGCCCCAGCTCGCGGATCAGGGACAGGGCCACGGCGGCGCCCAAGAGTCCCTCGGACCCGAATTTGACCAGGGTGTAGTAACCCTGCACGCCCAGCACCATGCCTGTGAACAGGCCGATGAGGGCGATGACGAACATGGATTTGAAACCGATGAAATAGACCTGGTCCACCACCCGGGCGAGCATGGTGCGCGAGCTGAAGGCCTCGGCCGCGGCCTGGAGCAGAAAGAGCGTCATGGCGCCCATCTCCCGGATCAGGGCGAGGGTTCCGGCTCCGAGTGCCCGGAAAGGGCGCAGGATAACGGGAAGACGCGGTTGCGGCTCGGTCTGCATCACACTCCTCCGCTGCCCGGCGGCGCGACCGGACCATGCGGCCGGGCTGCTCCCGGCAGGGCCGGGTCAACACGGGCCGTCCCTTCGTCCGCACCGGCAGCGGGACGACGGGACAGCCCGCGCTTCGATGGCGTTGCAGAACTACGGCAAAAACACCACGGCGGAAATGGTGGTGGTCCAGACACCGGCCTCGCCCGTGGTGACGCAGGGCTTGGAGGCGGAGTTCACGATCTTGCCGCTCATCTGATAGATTTCCCGACGCTCGTCGTAAGCCGTGTCGGGGTCGAACTCGATGCCCAGGGTGGTGGCGAGCATGGTGGAGGCCAGATCCTCGGCAAAGTCGCCGATTTCCTGCTCGTCGGCGCCGAAGGCCGTGTGCTCGGAGATGTAGCCGTAGTAGGCGTAGTCGGCCGGGAAGGCCATGCCCACTGCGGAGCCCACCAGGCGGCCCTTTTCATTGGTGGCGTTGCGGGCCATGACGCAGAAGGTGATCTGCCCGGGCCGCAGCTCCTTGACACCGTCATCCAGGGACAACAACTGACAGTTGGGGGGATATATACTGGAAACGTAAACGAGATTGAGTTTTTCGATTTTGGCGTCGCGCAGCGCCAACTCGAACGACTGCAACTTGTTCTTGTGGCGGCCGATTCCGCTGGTGAAAAAGGCCTTGGTAGGTACGAAGGATTGATGCATGGCTGCCTTACCTCGACATGAAACGCGTTGGCGGCTCAAGACGGAGCCGCTCGTCATCCGAACTCCACACGCGGCAGGCTGCCGCACACCTTACGACACCGGCTTCTTGGAGCGCAGCAGTGGTTTGTCCACCCCCAGAGCCTGAAGCTTGGCCTTCATTTCTCTGGTGTCTACGGGCCTGCCTTGAAAAAACACTTCCACACGGTGCCAGTACTTCCCATCGTCACCGCGGACCACCTTCACTTCCGACTGCAAGCCCTTGCCGCGAATCTTGTCCCGAAAACGCAGGGCCGCGTCAGGGTCGTTCACCGAGGCCACCTGGTACACATAGTCGTACCGAGTCTGGTCGGCATCGTCATCGCCTCCAGCCGCCGCGGGTTTTGCCGCTGCAGGAGGCGCGGAATCCGGCTGCACGGAAACAGGGGGAGACGGCTGGACGCTGGGCGCCGCCGCCACCGCCGCAACGGACCCCTCCGCCGGAGCCGCCACCACAGGCGCGGGGGCCACCTGGGGCTCGGGGTCTTTCGGCGCGTCGGCCCCGCCCGGCATGGGGCTCTCGCGCAGCTTGTCCAGAAACGTCAGTTCCTCGGGCTGAATGACCTTGGGAGGTTCCTCGACCTTCTTGGACTGGGTATCGGGCATGATCTTGGCCAGTTCCGGCACGGCCTGCTCCGGCTGATAGCCGCGGCCCACCAGAACGCCGAAGATGAAAACCCAGACCAGTCCCAAAAGGAGTATTGTGCCCAGACCGAGCACTCCTGTCAAGCTCAGCTCGACCCGATAGCGCTTTTCCGCGCCGCCCTTGCGATCGTCCTTGCCCATATCGAACTTCATGTCCAGCACCTCGTTGACTGCGTCGGATGCCCCCCCGACGACATCCGGGACAAGACCGCCCACGGCGGCCCTCCCCGGCAGGCGCCCGGAGTGTGTTACATCTGGTCGGGAGCCCTGACTCCCAGCAGCCCCAGACCGTTGCGGATCACCTGGGCCGCCGCCTCCAGCAGCAGCAGCCGCGCGCGGACCACCGTGGCGTCACCGGCCGCGAGCACCTGGTGCACCGTGTAGTAGCGGTGTACCAGCCCAGCCAATTCCTGCAGGTAATAGCTCACGAAATGCGGGGAAAAACTCCGCGCCGCGCTGGTCAGGGCGTCCGGGAAACGCGCCAGGTGCCGCAGGAGTTCCATGTCTTCGGGGGTGGCGAGCTGCCCCAGCTCCGCGTCCGTGGCGCGAGCGCCCGATTCCAGGGCCTGTTCCCGTTCCTCGGCCTTGCGCAGCAGGGAGCGGATGCGGGCGTGGGCGTACTGCACGTAGTACACCGGGTTGTCCATGCTCTGCTTCTTGACCAGCTCCAGGTCGAAGTCCAGGGGGCTGTCACTTTTGCGCGAAAGGAAGATGAACCGCGCGGCGTCCGCCCCCACTTCCTTGACCACGTCCGCCAGGGTCTCGAAGGTCCCTGAGCGGGTGGACATGGCCACGGGCTGCCCCTCGCGCAACAGATTCACCAGCTGCACCAGCACCACCTGGAAGTCATCGGGGTCGCGCCCCAGGGCCTGGACCGCGGCCTTGAGCCGGGGGATGTAGCCGTGGTGGTCGGCGCCCCAGAGGTCCACCAGCAGGGAAAAGCCGCGCCGGAACTTGTCGGCGTGGTAGGCGATGTCCGAGGCCAGGTAGGTCAGGTCGCCGCTGGATTTACGCAGCACGCGGTCCTTGTCGTCGCCGAAGGTGGTGCTGCGGAACCACAGGGCCCCGTCGGCCTCGAAGGCCAGGTCCCGGGCCAGGAGCTCCTGTAGGGTCCGTTCCACGGCACCGGACGCCACCAGGGACTTCTCGGAAAACCACTCCTGGTGCTCCACCCCGAAGGTCCGCAGGTCCTCCTTGATCTCGTCCAGGATGTCCTGCATGGCGAAATCGCGGCAGATGGCCAGGGCCTCCTCCTCGTCCGCGCTTTCCAGGGTGGCCTGGTGCCGGGCCAGGCAGCGCCCGGCCACGTCCTTGATGTAGTCGCCCTTGTA
>CAZNSV010000360.1:0-4035 GCA_964575775.1 uncultured Desulfovibrionaceae bacterium | reverse complement strand
AGGGGTGCCGCCTGCGTCATCGAGGCCGAGCAACTCTGCCTGCTGTAGGGCGAGGACCGGCGCGGGGACTAGCGCGTGGTCACCCAGGCCTATGCCGGCTCCATTGCCGAGTCGGCCCAACTGCGCAACGAGTTCTTGCGCGCGCTGTCCGGTCAGATGCCATAATCAAGATGCTGATCGTACCCATGGAGTAGAACAATGCGACAGACCATTCCCGCGACCCCGGCCGATTACGACCACACCCGCATCATCGAACGGCCGGACGGCTTTTTCTGGCTGGACCAGGACACCGGCCAGACCTATGGTCCCTTCGATACCCTGCTGGCTGCCGTGGAGGACATGGAATACAGCGCTGACAGCGATTTCGAAGCGGACGACGCCCTGGAAGCCGTGGAAGAGGACCTGGGCTTGTCCGCCTGGGTGGACCCCGATACGGGCGAACTGGCCGAAGACACCTTCACCCACCTGGAAGACCATTGAACGTAAAAAAGGCCGGCATCCGCCGGCCTTGACCCTGAGCCCTGCCGGTCATTCCACCGGCAGCGGTGCTTCGTGGTGCTTCACGTCGCCCCTCTGCTTGCGCCCGTAATCCTCCAGTTGGCGCTTGGCCGCATCGAAGGCATCCCTGAGCACCACATAGATGTCCTCGTCCTGTTCCTTGCTCACGACGATCTCGTTTCCGGGCACCTTGATGTCCAGCTTCACATTGAAGGTCTTGCCTTGGTGCTTGTGCTTGCCGGGCATTTCAACCACCACGTGGCAACTCATGATGTGGGGATAAAAATGGTCGAGCTTGGCCGCCTTTTCACGAATGGCGGTCTCGACGGCGTCGGAATGGGCGATATCGCGCAGGGTGATTTGCAGGGGGAGTTTCATGGACCCTTCCTTTCGTTATGGGCGCGCCAGTGCGGGGACATGCCACGCCAAGGCCCGATCGGGGCGAGATCCCGTGAGGATGTAGGCGTGGGAAAAAGCGATGGCCAGTGGCGCTGGGTTGTGAGTCTGATGGATGCGTAAGACACATATACCTCGAACAAAGCCTTACGCTTTCATTAAAGGACACTCCCGGACGAGTTCAAGTCCCTGGCCGTGTACGGCAGACTCCGGCAGCCGGCCTGGGAGGCTGTCGAGCGTGGGGCAGGGCTCAGCTCGTCTGCACCCGGGAGGCGGGGAAATGTGCCGCGAACCGGCTGCCTTTGCCCGGGGTGCTGGTGATCTCCAGTCGTGCCTGATGGCGATTGAGGGTGTGCTTGACGATGGCCAGGCCCAGACCGGTGCCACCGGCATCGCGCGAGCGCCCCCGGTCCACCCGGTAGAAACGTTCGGTGAGACGGGGAATGTGCTTGGCCTCGATCCCGATGCCCGTGTCCTCCACGGCGAACACGGCTTCGTTTTCCGAGGTCTGCCACAGTATGCGGACCGTGCCGCCCGCAGGCGTGTATCGCACGGCGTTGGAGACCAGGTTGCCCAGGGCGCTTACCAGTTCAGGTTCGCTGCCCATCAGATCGGCCTGACGGTCTGCGTCCAGGATGATCTCGTGGCGCCCGGCCGAAAGGCTCACTGCGTCACGATGCAGCTTGTCCATCAGGCTGGCCATGTCCACGCGCTCATTCTCGGGGGGCGGGCCGGATTCGATGGCGGACAGGGTCAGCAGATCCTGGACGATGGATTGCATGCGGTTCGACTGCTCCGCCATGAGGCCAAGATAGGCGTTCTGCTCCTCCCGGCTCAGGTCCAGTTCCTGCAGTGTCTCCAGAAAACCGGCCAGGACCGTGAGGGGGGTGCGCAGTTCATGGGAGACATTGGCCACGAAATCCCGCCGCATGCTGTCCAGGCGGTCGCTCTTGGTGATGTCCGTGATCTGGATCAGGCGCCGGTTGCCCGCATAGGGGCGTACCCGCACGGAGAGCACCAGACCCGCCCGCCGCTCGGGCCGGAACACCAGGGGTTGCTCGAAGTCCCCGGCCTGCAAGTAATCGACGAATTCGGGCTGTCGTACCAGGTTGATGATGGGCTGACCCTTGTCCCGCGTGGCATTGAGGGTCAGTTGCTGCTCCGCCGGGGTATTGCAGAAGACGATCTGGTGTTGGTGGTTGAGGAGGATGATGCCGTCGCTCAAGACCTGGTTGGCGGCAATGAGCATGTCGATCTCATGCTCGCACTGGGCAATCCGGGCCTGGTGTTGCTTTTCATGCCGGTAAAGCCTTGAAAAGATGCTGTCCCAGTCACCGGCGTCCTCGTAGGTGGGGTCCACGACGGGATTGCGGGACCAGCGTTCAAGCCGTTTGAAATTGCGAAAGTGCAGCCACATCTGCATGCCGACCCCCAGGCTGAATGCCAACCAGCCGATGGTGGGGCTCACGTAGTGGCCCACGGGTATGGCAATCAGGAGGGTGAGCAAGGCCAGCAGGACCGCCTTGGCAAACTCTTGCGGCATGAAGTCAGCCGGCCTGGAAACAGTAACCCGCGCCGCGCACGGTCTTGACCCGCTCGTCTTCGCCAACCGGTCCCAGGGCGGCACGCAGCCGGCGAATGTGCACGTCCACGGTGCGTTCCTCGACGAAGACATGGTCGCCCCAGACTTCATCCAGCAACTGGGCACGGGTGTACACCCGCTCGGGATGGGTCATGAAGAAGAACAGCAGGCGAAATTCTGTCGGCCCCAGTTCGATCACCTGGCCCTTGGCCGTCACCTGATGATTGGCCGGGTTCAACTGCAGGTCCCCGATCTTGACCGCTTCCCCGGCAAGGTGGGGTGCCCGGCGGCGCAAGACGGCGCGGACCCGGGCGACCAGTTCTTTCGGAGAGAACGGTTTTGTGACGTAGTCGTCGGCGCCCGTCTCCAGGCCCCGCACCTTGTCTTCTTCGTGGACGCGGGCCGTGAGCAGGATGATGGGCAGGTCCCGGGTGCGGTCCTCGCTGCGCAGTTTCTTTGCCAGGGCCAGGCCCGATTGCCCAGGCAGCATCCAGTCCAGGATCACCAGATCGGGCAGCGCGCTACGAATGACGGTTTCGGCTTCTTCGGCGCTGCCGGTGCTCACGCACAGAAATCCGGCATGTTTCAGGTTGACGGCCACCAGCTCCATGATCGCCGGTTCGTCCTCAACAACCAGAATGGTAGGCGTCATTGGGCTTTCCTCTTGCTGTGCCGGACATCCCGTCCTTCGATGACGTAGATGACATATTCGCAGATGTTCTTGGCATGATCACCGATGCGTTCGATGGCCCGGGCGATGGTCATGATTTCCAGGGCGGTGGTGATGGTGCGGGGGTCTTCCATCATGTGGGTGATGAGTTCCCGGGTGATGGACTTGAAGGCGATGTCCAGGTCGGCATCGGCGTGGATGGTGGTCTGGGCTTGTTCGATGTCGGACCGGGCCAGGGCATCCAGCGCCTGGTGGGTCATGTCCAGGGCCGTTTCAGCGATATGGCGGATGCCATAGCCGAATTGGGCGGTCTGGTGGCCGCTTTCATGGATGCGCCGGATGGCCTTGGCGATTTTCTTGACTTCGTCACCCGACCGTTCGAGGTGGGTCACCATCTTGCTGATGCCCATGATGAGGCGCAGATCCGAGGCCGTGGGTTGGCGCAGTGCGATGATATTGTTGCAATCGTCGTCGATCACGAGCTCAAGTTCATTGATCTTGCGCTCCCCCTCGATGATGGTGGCGAGATCGGTCTCCTGGCCATGGGTGTAGGCCTCGATCATCAGGTGAATCTGCGCCTCCAGCAAGCCGCCCATTTGCAGCACATAGCTGCGCAGGCGCTGGAGATCCTCGTCGAACTGGGCGTCTAGATGCGGGGATTGGTTCATGGTCTCTTGCTCCTTAGCCCATTCGGTGGGTCATGTGATGTGTTGTACGCGTGTTGTGAGGCCTGACGAATACCCCGGCTGTCATTGGGCTTGCGCCTTGCTGTGCCGGACATCCCGTCCTTCGATGACGTAGATGACATATTCGCAGATATTCTTGGCATGGTCGCCGATGCGTTCGATGGCCCGGGCGATGGTCATGATTTCCAGGGCGGTGGTGATGG
>CAZNSV010000359.1:0-4058 GCA_964575775.1 uncultured Desulfovibrionaceae bacterium | reverse complement strand
GCGCTACAAGGCCGGGGACCTGATCTTCGCCCAGAACGAGGAGGACCATCAGGCCTACTACTTCCTGGAGGGCGAGGCGGAGCTGCTGCGCAGCGCCAACGGTGAGGAACGCGTGGTGGGGCACTACGGGCCGGGCGCCTTCGTGGGCGGGCTGACCCTGCTGGCCGACGTGCGGCGGCTGTTTTCCCTGCGGGCCGCCACCGGGGTGCACTGCATCGTCATCTCCCGGCGCAAGCTGCCCTCCGATCCGGCCAAGGCCGGGGCCTTTCTCCAGGCCTATGGCCGCGCCATCACCCAGAGCATCGTGGACTGGGAGAGCGCCCTGTTGGCCGAGAGCGGCGACGCCGCCCACCCCGCGCGCCTGGGCGTGAGCCTGGTCTAGCGCGTTCTGCCATTGACAATGCCTGGATGCCCTCATGCATTTTCCTGAAGCAATAGGCAATTGTCTCAGGAGGGCGCCTCGTTTCAAGGAGAATAAGCCTTAGCCGAGGGAGCCGGTCACGCCACCAGCCTTGGCGCGGCGGTGCAAGCGGGTACGCCCCCATAAGGGTGGACAGAAGCCCAAGGGGGCACTTGCGGCCCCTCCCCGAGCCGGGTATGACAGCCCTTCGTCGCCGTCACCCTGTGGAGCAGCCATGGCCATCCTCGAACTGGAGCACCTCTCCCACAACTTCGGCCAGAACTGGGCCCTGCAGAACGTCTCCTGCTCACTGGAGCAGGGAGAGTTCCTGTTCCTCACCGGACCCTCCGGCGCGGGCAAGACCACCCTCTTGCGCATCCTCTACGGCGCCCTGCCCGTCACGCGGGGGCAGGCCGCCATCTGCGGCCTGAATCTGCGCAGCATGAACGCCCACCGTCTGCCGCTCTTGCGGCGGCAGTTGGGCGTGGTCTTTCAGGACTTCAAGATCCTGCCCGAGCGCTCGGTCTACGACAACGTGGCCCTGGCCCTGGAGGTGCGGGGCATGGCCCGCCCCCAGATCGATCGCCGCGTGCGGGCTGTGCTGCGCAGCCTGCACATCGACAAACGCATGGAGGCGCCCTGCGGCAGCCTGTCGGGCGGGGAGCAGCAACGCGTGGCCATTGCCCGGGCCATCGTGGTCAACCCGCGCATCCTCCTGGCCGACGAACCCTCGGGCAATCTCGACCCGGAGCTGTCCTGGCGGCTCATGGACATTTTCAAGCATTTCAACGCCCATGGCACCACGGTCATCCTGGCCACCCACAACCCCGAGCTGCTCAAAGCCAAGCCCGAGGCCCGCATCCTGCACCTGGAGCACGGCAGCGCGGCGGCGGTCCGCTGATCCGGAACGCCCCGGCTTCCGCCGCCCGGTGCTTTGCGGCCACGGGAACGAGGCGCGGTATGAACCAACACTACCACCACTCCCTGTCCCCCGCCGGTGGGCAGGCACCGCCCCTTGTGCCGTCCCTGGACGCCGAATCCATACTGAACGGCCTCCTGGACCACCTTCAGGCCTCCGTGTTCGTCAAGGACCGCCAGGGGCGCATCCTGGCAGCCAACGCCGCCTATTGCCGCCTGCTGGACATCCCGCGGGAGCGGCTCCTGGGCACCACCGCCTTTGAACGCTTCAGGAGCGGCGACAGCGAAATCCTGCTGCAGCGCATCCGGCACGTGCTGGATACGGGGCAGAGCCTCCGCTACGAAGCCCGCCACGTAATCAACCATGAGCCCCGCAGCTTCAGCTGCGAGCTCTTCCCCCTGCCCCCCACCGCCAGCGGGCTGGAGACCGTGTGCGGCATTGTGGAGGAGACCACCCAGCGCGAGGCGGTCCTGGAGGCCCTGCGCAAGAGCGAGGCCCGCTACCGCGCCGTGGTGGAGGACCAGACCGAGGTCATCAGCCGGTTTCGCGCCGACGGCACCTTCCTCTTTGCCAACGACGTCTATTGTCGGGTCTTCGGCAAGACCCGTGAAGAACTCCTCGGCACCACCTGGCACCCGGTCTGCCTGCCCGAGGATCTGCCTATGGTGGAAGCGGCCCTGACCAAACTTTCTCAGGATAATCCACTGGTTTTCATTGAAAATCGCGTGATCACCGGCAGTGGCGAGGTGGTCTGGATGCAGTTCGTCAACCGCGGCTTTTTCGACGAACAGGGTGTATTGCAGGAAATTCAATCCGTGGGGCGCGACATCACCCTGCAGAAGCAGCTGCAACTCGAAAACCTGCGCGCTGCCCGCCTGGCCTCCCTTGGGGAACTGGCCGCCGGCGTGGCCCACGAAATCAACAACCCCATCAACGGCATCATCAACTGCGGGCAGTTGCTGGCGGACGACCTCCCCCCGGAAGGGCAAAGCCGCAAGCTGGCCGAGATGGTCATGCGCGAGGGGCGGCGCATCGCCCGCATCGTGCGCAGCCTGCTCTCCCTGGCGCGAGAAGACATCAGCCCCAGCCTGCCCATCCAACCCGGCGAGGCCCTGACCCTGGCCCTGGACCTGGTGAACGCCCAGCTCGAGGCGGACGGCGTCAGGTTGCGCATCGACCTGGACGAGCCCCTGCCCCTGGTCCTGGGCAGCAAGGGGCGTTTGCAGCAGGTCTTCCTGAACCTGCTCACCAATGCCCAACAGGCCCTGAACCAGCGTTTCCCCGACGCACACCCGGACAAGACCCTGCGGATTCGGGCCGAGACCGTGGAACAGGACGGACGCTCCATGGCAGCCATCAGCTTCCTGGACAACGGCGCAGGCATCGCCCCGGAGCTGCTGGCGCGAGTCTTCGACCCCTTCTTCAGCACCAAGGGGCACGGCGAAGGCACGGGACTGGGGCTGCCCATCAGCCGCAACATCATCGTACAACACGGGGGGCGACTGGAACTGACCAACCGCCCGGAAGGCGGCGTCCTGGCCCGGGTGCTGTTGCCCGCTCTGCCCCTGCCCGTGGCGGCACCATGAGTGCGGTCAGCCTGCGACATTTTTCGGACCAGGCACCTCGGGTGCTGTTGGTGGACGACGAATACTCCATCCGCCTGACCTTCTCCGCGTTCCTGGAACGCGAAGGCTGCCGGGTCATGACAGCCGAAGGGGCCGACGAAGCCTTGGAACTGCTGGCCGAACACGAGTTCGACCTCGTGCTCCTGGATATTCAGCTCAAGGGGCTGGGCGGCATGGAGCTTTTGGCCCGCATCCGCGACCTGAGCCCCCGCACGCCGGTGCTGCTCATCTCCGGACAACCCAGCCTGGAAACCGCCACTGAAGCGGTGCGCCTGGGCGCATTCGACTACCTCTTCAAACCCATCGAGCGCGAGGAACTGCTGCGGGCCACGGGCCGCGCCCTGGCCCACAAGGCCCTGCTGGACGAAAAACTCCTGCTCGAGCAGGGGCTGGCCGAGAGCGAACGCAAGCTGCGGCTCCTGGCCGACCACGCCGGTGACGTGATCTGGATCATGGAGCCCGACGGCCGCTACAGCTACATCAACCCGGTGGTGGAGCGTCTGCTGGGCTACACCCCCGAAGAAGCCATGGCCCTGGATTCCGACTTTGTCATGAACCAGCAGGACGCGGCCACCAATCAGGCCTGGCGGGACTGGCTGGCTCTATTGGCCGAGGGGCGCTGGAGCGGCCAGGACAAGACCTTCCGCATCAGGCTGGAGGCCAAGGACGGGCAGCAGTTCTGGTTCGAGAGCGTGATCACGCCCCTGTTCCGGGACGGAGTCTGGAGCGGGGTCATGGGCATCTCCCGCAACGTGACCCAGCGCGTGCAGGCCGAAGCAAGCCTGGCCGCCGCCACGGAGGAACGGGAGCGTTACCGCCGCAACCTGGACGCCACCTTCGCCAGCATCCCGGACGCCATCATCGCCGTGGACGCCGGCCTGCGGGTCATCTCCCTCAATGCCGCGGCCAAGAGGCTCTGCGGTCTGGACGCCCGGGAGGGTGAGGTCTTCGGCAGCAGCACTCCCTGCCCCGAGGCCCACTGCCTGCAGGCCTTGCAACGCACCATCCAGGAGCGCCGTCCCCTGCGTTCCCTGGTGGTGCAGTGCCGTTGCTCCGTCAAGGGCACACCGCTGCATGTGGAGCTCAACTGCGCGCCCCTGGCTTCCCAGGACCC
>CAZNSV010000358.1:0-4161 GCA_964575775.1 uncultured Desulfovibrionaceae bacterium | reverse complement strand
AAGGGCGCCACCGGCGGCGGGAACGCGATGCCGAACTCGTCGTGATTCTGCTCGATGCAGGCCGCCACGATGCGCGAGACACCGATGCCGTAGCAGCCCATGCACATCAGGCGCTCCTTGCCCTGCTCGTCCAGGAAGGTGGCGTTCATGGCCTCGGAGTACTTGTAGCCCAGCTTGAACACGTGCCCCACCTCGATGCCCCGGGTCAGCTCGATGCCGCCGCCGCACTTGGGGCAGGGGTCCTGGGGCGTGATGGTGCGCAGGTCCGCGTAGCGCGTGAGCTGCACGTCGCGGGGCAGGCTGACGTTGCGCAGATGGGTGTCCGCGGCGTTGCCCCCGGTGATCCAGCCGTCGGCGTGGGAGAGCTCGGCGTCGGCGAAGATGCGCTGCACCTTGAGCCCCACGGGCCCGGCAAAGCCCACGGGCGCACCGCTGGCCGCCTGAACCTGCTCGGGCGAGGCCAGCTCCACGGAGGCGGCACCCAGCAGGTTCTTGAGCTTGATCTCGTTGCACTCGCGGTCGCCGCGCACCAGGGCCGCCACCAGTTCGCCGTCCGCCACGTAGAGCAGGGTCTTGATCAGGGCCTTGGCCTCCACGCCGAGGAAGGTCGTGACCTCCTCCACCGTGTGGGCACCGGGCGTGGCCACGGACTCCACGGGGGGGCAGCTCGTGTCCACATTGCGCACCTCGCAGACCACGGCTGCCTTTTCCAGGTTGGCGGCAAAGTCGCAGGTCGTGCAGACCGCGATGGTGTCCTCGCCGGTCTCGGCCAGGACCATGAATTCGTGGGAATAGCTGCCGCCGATGGAGCCGGAATCCGCCTCCACGGCCCGGAACTTGAGCCCCATGCGCTTGAAGGCGCGGTTGTAGGCGTCGTACATGGCCAAATAGCTGGTGGTGGCCGCCTGCTCGTCCACGTCGAAGGAATAGGCGTCCTTCATCACGAACTCGCGCC
The DNA here is from genome assembly GCA_964575775.1 of uncultured Desulfovibrionaceae bacterium. GTDB lineage: Bacteria > Desulfobacterota > Desulfovibrionia > Desulfovibrionales > Desulfovibrionaceae > CAZFCK01. Next base: position 3,206 of record CAZNSV010000358.1, on the reverse strand, counting down.
CGCGCATCAGACCAAAGCGGGGGCGGATCTCATCCCGGAACTTGGTCTGCACCTGGTAGAGGTTCAGGGGCAGCTGCCGGTAGGAGCGGATCTCGCCGCGCACCAGGTCCGTGATGACCTCCTCGTGGGTGGGCCCCAGGCAGTAGTCGCGGTCGTGACGGTCCTTGAGCCGCAAGAGCTCCTTGCCGTAGACGTCCCAGCGGCCGGTCTCGCGCCAAAGGTCGCCGGGCTGCACCATGGGCATGCCGATCTCCAGGGCCCCGGCGCGGTTCATCTCCTCGCGCACGATCTGGGCCACCTTGTCCAGGGCGCGCAGCCCCAGGGGCAGGTAGGTGTAGATGCCGGAGGTGAGCTTGCGGATCATGCCCGCACGGACCAGGAGCTTGTGGCTGACGACTTCGGCGTCCCCCGGCGCCTCCTTGAGGGTGGGGATGTAGTAGCGACTCCAGCGCATGGCTTGTCCTTTCTGTTTCGTGGTGCAGCGTGATGCTGGGTTTAGGGGGTGTGCGGATGCGGCAAGACGCCTCAGACGTCCTGCTCGCGCAGAAAACCGTCCAGTTCTTCCAGAAAGGCCGGCAGCAGGTTCTCCCGGCCCTTGACCTTGCGGATGACTTCGCCCTTGCGGAAGATGATGCCCAGGTCGCGCCCCCCGGCAATGCCGATGTCCGCCTCCCGGGCCTCGCCCGGGCCGTTGACCACGCAGCCCATCACCGCCACCTTGCAGACCCGGCTTTCGTTGCGCAGCCGCGCCTCCACCTCCTGGGCCAGACCGATGAGGTCGATCTCGGTGCGGCCGCAGGTGGGGCAGGAGATGATCTCGGGCCCCCGCTGCCCCAAGCCGAGGGAGCGCAGAATCTCCCAGGCCACGCCGGGCTCTGCCACCGGGTCGTGGGTCAGGGAGACGCGCAGGGTGTCGCCCAGCCCCTCGGCCAGAAGCAGACCCAGCCCCACGGCGCTCTTCACCGCGCCGCGCACCAGGGTCCCGGCCTCGGTGACGCCGATGTGCAGGGGGTAGTCGCACTGCCGGGCCAGCAGGCGATAGGCCGCCACGGTGTCCAGCACCGAGGAGGACTTGAGGGAAATCTTGGTGTCGTAAAACCCGCGCTCCTCGAGCATGCGCAAGTGCCCCAGGGCGCTGTCCACCATGGCCTGGGGGCAGGGGCCGCCGTATTTGGCCAGCAGCTCCCTTTCCACGGAACCGCTGTTCACGCCCACGCGGATCACGGCCCGGTGCGCCTTGGCCGCGTCCACCACGGTGTCCACGTTGGCCCGCGAGCCGATGTTCCCCGGGTTGATGCGCAGACCCGGCAGACCGGCCTCCAGGGCCGCCACGGCCAGGCGGTGGTCGAAGTGGATGTCCGCCACCAGGGGCACGGGCGAACCCTCCTGCAAGGGGCGCAGGGCCTTGGCCGCCTTCTCGTCCAGCACGGCCACCCGCACCACGGCGCAGCCCGCCTCGGCCAGGGCCGCGATCTGGGCCCCGGTGGCGAACACGTCCCGGGTGTCGGTGTTGGTCATGCTCTGCACCACCACCGGATGCGCGCCGCCAATGGGCACCCCGCCCAGGTTCAAACTGCGGGTGGCACGACGGGGGGCGATGACCCCCGCAGGGGCCTGGTGCGAGGACGAATGGGCACAGACGGGTGCGGAGGCTGCTGGTTTCATGCCATGGGTGTGGGGCTTGCGGGAGATCCCGGTTGCGGAGCGGTTGCTCAAGGCGGTTTCCTTACGTCATTTCCCGTGCCAAGCCAAGCCCCACGCGCCCCTCGATGATGGACGAAGGCCCCCCGGCTGCCCTTAAGTATTTTCCCGAGGCGACGATAGGTGCTGCAAGCGGACGCCTTGCGCGGCTGATCTGTCGCCCGCGCCCCAACCCTGGAGTCATACCATGAACAAACTCGCCTACTTCCTGATGCTGGTGCTTCTGCTGCTGCCCCTGGCCGGAGCTGCCTGCGCCCAGGACAAGACCATGCCCGAATACCGGCTGCCCAACTGGCCCCATGAGTCGCGCCCCACCAGCGGCAACCAGCCTCTGGACCCCGGCGCGGCCATCAAGACCTGCGGCCCCTTCGACGCCTGGATCGACGGACGCCAGGTCCCCGTGGAGGCCCAGAACACCCAGCACACCGGGGTCATGATCCCCGACGGCAAGGGCGGCTATGTCTGGAGCGGGACGTTCCGCCCCATGACCTTGCCCTGTCCCCAGGAGGCGGCCGGGCGCGAGCTGAAGCTGCAGGTGCGCGAGCTGGCGGACCAGTTGCTCTCCACCGAGGCCGTGGCCGGACTGGGCGACGCCATTGCCCTGCCCACCAGCTTCGTGAACCAGGACAATTTCCAGCAGACCTCGAGCTTCGGCCGCTACATCGCTGAGCAGATGTTCTTCGAGGCCAACCAGCGCGGCCTGCCCATCCGGGAGTACCGCGTGGGCAACGAGATCGTATCCCGGGAGGGGCAGGGCGACTTCTTCCTCACCCGGAGCGCGGGCAACGTGGTCATGAACAGCCCCCGGGCCGTGGTCCTGGTGGGCACCTACTACTCGGACCGGCACAACGTGTACCTGAACGCCCGGCTCATCAACGGCGTCACGGGCATGGTGCTGCGCACCGCCAACATGGTCTTTCCCCAGACACCCGTGACCCGCGCCATGTTGGCCCACACCAGCATCCAGCTGCAGTCGGCCTCGGTGCAGATCATGGACTTCAACACCGTGACTCGGGCCACTGGCCTCACGGCCATCGATCTGGGCGAAGACATCCACTAGGAGCCTGCCATGCGTACCGTCATTCTGCTCATGCTCGGCGCCTTGCTGCTCTTGGCCGCGGCCTGCAGCAAACCCATGGAGCCCAGGCAACGCCTGGCCGTGCCCCCGTATCACGAGCACACCATCTCCAATTTCACCCTGGCGCGGCTCTACATGTCCAAGGGGCGCTACGAGCTGGCGCGGGAGCACCTGCTGCTGGCCCTGGCCTCGGCCCGGGAGGAGGACATGCGCAGCCGCCTGGCCCAGGAGCTGGAAGCCGTGGAACTGATGATCGCCACCAAACGCTGAAGAGGATACGACCATGAAACTGCGTCTCATGACCATACTGCTGCTGGGCACCCTGGCCGTGCTGCCCGTGCGGACGGCCTGCGCCAACCTGCTGCCCGACCTGGCCGCCACCATGGCCCACGAGCTGGACGCCCAACTGGCCCAGCGCATGGGGCAG
>CAZNSV010000357.1:3214-4164 GCA_964575775.1 uncultured Desulfovibrionaceae bacterium | reverse complement strand
CTCTCTCCTAGGGCAGGGCATGCTCTTCAACTCCTTGTCGTTCCTCTTCCTTTTTCTCCCTCTCACGGTCGGGGGCTTCTTTCTGCTCGCCCGCACCCTGCCAGGCAGGGCGGCGCTGTTCTGGTTGGTGGGCGCTTCCCTGGTCTTCTACGCCTGGTGGGAGCCCCGCTATCTGGCCGTGATCCTGCTCTCCATCGCCGTCAACTTCGCCGTGGGCCGCGGGCTTGTCCGGCTACAACAGCAGGGGCGCTCCTGCCGGGCGCTGCTCGCCAAGGGCGTGACCTTCAACCTCCTGCTCCTGGGCTACTTCAAGTATCTGGGCTTTGGCGTGGCCCAGGGAGCCGTCCTGCTGGGCATCCAGGATCCGCCGTTGCTGGAAATGGTGCTGCCCCTGGGCATCAGCTTCTTCACCTTTCAGCAGATCGCCTATCTGGTGGACAGCGCCAAGGGGCTGGTCCGGGAATGCGATTTCCCGCGGTATTGTCTCTTCGTGACCTTCTTCCCCCAGCTCATTGCCGGGCCCATCGTGCATCACGGCGAGATGATGCCCCAGTTCGCCGATCCCGGGACCCGCAAGGTGGATTGGGGCAATGTCCAGGCCGGGCTCCTGCTGCTGGGCATTGGCCTCTGCAAGAAGGTGGCCTTGGCCGACACCTTCGCGGTCTGGGTCAACCAGGGCTATGCCGACACCCAGGCCCTGCACTGCCTCACGGCCTGGCGCACCAGCCTCTGCTACAGCCTGCAACTCTACTGCGACTTCTCGGGCTATGTCGATCTGGCCCTGGGCGCCGCGCTGCTCCTGAACATCCGCCTGCCGGACAACTTCGACTCCCCCTACAAGGCCCTGGACATCCGCGAGTTCTGGCAGCGCTGGCACATCACCCTGGGGCGTTTCCTGCGCAACTACGTCTACATTCCCCTGGGCGGCAACCGGGGCGGTACGGCCAGGA
>CAZNSV010000357.1:0-3204 GCA_964575775.1 uncultured Desulfovibrionaceae bacterium | reverse complement strand
CTGGCGACCTTCATCATCGGCGGCATCTGGCACGGCGCTGGGTGGACCTTCCTGGTCTGGGGCGCCCTGCACGGGCTGGCCGCGGTGCTGCACCGACTCTGGCAGGGTTGCGGACTGCGGCTGCCGCGCCCCTTGGCTTGGCTGACGACCGTGCTCTTCATCAACGCCACCTGGGTTTACTTCCGGGCGCCCACGCTGGAGGACGCCCACCGGGTGCTCGGGGCCATGGTCAGGCTTACGGGGGCGGAGTTGCCCCTGCTGGAAGCGTACTGCACCGGGGCCTGGCGCTTCCTGACGCCCTGGTGGCTGCCGCCGCTGCTGGCCCTGGCATTGAGCGAATTGTTCCTGCGCAATTCCCGGGAGTGGGTCCAGCGTCTGCGCCCCTCCTGGCCGTGGCCCCTGGCCGCTGCGGCCCTGTTTTGCACCGGGGTCTTGCTGCTCATGGAGCGCAACCGGTATACGGAATTCATCTACTTCCAGTTCTGACATGAGCGCCTATCGTCGGCAGGCCCTGACCTGCATCCTGCTGTGCTGCTGCCCCTTGTTGTTGGTGGGGGGGCTGAACTACGTGCTCGACCCGCTGCAGATCTACCGGGCCAGACCCGAAGAGCGGCTGTTCTGGACGGACCAGCGCCACCAGAACGCCGGGAAGCTGCGCAGTTACCTCCCCAAGGGCTATGACGCCGTGCTCCTGGGTAGCTCCGTGGCCGATCCCTTTCTGCCCGGGCAGGTGGCGGCCCGTCTCGGTTGGGGGGCGGTGCTCAAACTCTCCGTGGTGGGCGGTTCGGCGGGGGAACAGGCCCTGATGCTGGAACAGGCCCTGGAGCGCGCGCCGGTGCAGCGGGTGCTCTGGGTCCTCAATCTTCTGGATTATGCGGGCCGGGGCTGGGACGACCAGTCCCGCATGCCTCGGCATCTCTACACGGATGGCCTGTGGGACGACGCCCCCTACCTCTTCAGCCTGGACATCCTGCGCTTCGGCCTGGAGCAGCTCCGGGACCGCCCCAAGCGGTTGCGGGAAACGGATCTGGAGCGCCTCAATTACTGGATGGACGGCCGCCTGCGGAGTTTCGTGGAGCACGGCAGCCCCGAGAACCTGGCCCGGCTGCGTTTGGAGTTACTACAAGGGGCGCGGGACTTCTCCACCCCCGCAACGGCCCGGTATCCCGCGCTGCAGGCCACGCTCCTGCGGCTGATCCGGGCAAACCCCGGCACGGAGTTCGTGCTGCTGGTGTCACCCAAGCCCTGGCAATGGATGGGGGGGCGGGAGGACGCGGTCATGCGCGACTACTTCGGGGTGCTGCGCGAGCTGACGCGGGAGTTGGCCTGCTGCCCCAACGCTACGTTGTTCGGTTTCGAGGACCAGCCTCGGGTCTCGGGAAATCTGGCCAACTACAGCGATGTGGCGCATTTCACGTCGGGGGTAGCGGACTGGCTGCTGCGGGAAGTGGCGGCCGGGCGGGGGCGCTTGGTGCTGGAGAACGTGGAGGGTTACGTGGCGACGGTAGAGCGGGCGGTGGAGGCCTGGGAGCCTTGCGCGGATTATGCGGAGGCGTTGCCGCTGCCGTGGGAGGAGGAGCGCCGGGCCTGGGCCGAGGCCTTGGCCGAGCAGCCGTGGCAGCCCTTGGCGGGTCCGGTCTGCGCGCCGTGAAAACAACGGTCCGGCTTGTGCCCCGGGTTGAAACGGGTTACAGGGGCGTGACGCAGCGAGTTCCCCGGCCAGCCGGAGAGGAGAAGCGCCCCTCAGCATGCTCAAGACTTTGCAACGTCTCACCGCCCCCAACGCCCGCTTCGAATGGGATGTGATCTACCAGGAGAAGGGGCGGATCCACTCCGCATTCATCAGAGGCAACGAAGCATCTGTTCTGCAGCAGCGTCTGGATGCGTTCATCACTGCCGAGCGGCAGCTGTTGGTGGTGCTGGCCCTGAGCAAGGGCTTTCTGAAGCGGAAATACGCCGGGAGCATCGTGGAGCACCGCCCCATCAGGAGTTTGTCCTGGCGGCACAACCTCAACGTGTTTCTGCGCAACAGCTACAACAACGGCGAGGAGCTGTGCAAGGAGCTGGAGCGCCTGCTGCAGGAGGGCGACCGCGAGGAGCGCTTGCGGACCTTCAGCATCAAGGAGCGGCCGGAAGAGCTGTGGTTCGTGCTCAAGGCGATCAAGGAAGCGGTCACAACCACACCGGTGCTGCTGACCTTTTCCAGTGCCGAGCGCAGTTGGGAGGAGCAGCGGGAGTTCTATGTGGAACCGCTGGTGGAGTACGAGCAGCAGTTGCACTGTCTGGAAATCGTGTACCACCCGGACAGCCCCAGCAAGACCGCGCTGCAGGACATCTTCATCCGCTTCAACGTGCGACGGGTACCCACCTGGATCATGGCCACGCCGGTGAAGCGCGGGGGCAAATCCAGCGTGCAGATCACCCGCTTCGACCGCTTTCGGGACGCCTACTTCGCCCGGCAGGAGAGCGAGGGGCGCCCCCCGATGCGGGCCGACAAGCAGGAAGACGTGGCCGAGGCTTTCACTGGCTTCATCCTCTGGGGGCTCGGTCAGACCGCGGCGGTGAAGGCCAACGAGAGCATCAGCCTTTAGAGCATTTTTCCAGGAACAATTGGAAATTGTTCCTGGAGAGGGCCTTGTTTCAAGGCGTAAACGCGCTGGGTCGGGAGTCTGTCAGTCCTGCTCCAGTTCGGCCCGATTCCCGGAATAGCTTTCCACGCGGTTGCGGCCCAGGTTTTTGGCCCGGTAGAGGGCCTTGTCCGCGCTTTTGAGCAGGAATTCCACGCTTTCGCTGTCGTAGAGCAGGGCACTGACCCCCAGACTCGCGGTGTAGTGGATGCTGCTGCCGTGGCAGCGCAGGACGGCGTCCTCGATGCCCTTGCGGATGCGCTCCGCCACCCGGACAGCTTTGCAGAGCGGGGTTTCCGGCAACAGGATGCCGAATTCCTCGCCGCCGAGCCGCCCCACCATGTCCATGGCACGCACCGAGTCCCTGCAGGTGTGGGCCAGCTGCCTGAGCACTTCGTCGCCCACGTCATGGCCGAAGGAATCGTTAATGTTCTTGAAGTGGTCGGCGTCGAGCATGATCAGGGACAGCTCGTGCCCGTAGCGCTTGGCCCGGAGCACCTCGTCCCGGGCCCGCTCCATGAAGGCCCGGCGGTTGAAGAGCCCGGTGAGCTCGTCGGTGCTGGCCAGTTCCTGCAGG
>CAZNSV010000356.1:0-4171 GCA_964575775.1 uncultured Desulfovibrionaceae bacterium | reverse complement strand
CTCTTCCAGGTAGGGGCCGCTCTGGATCTCGATGATCTCCACGGGCACCTTGCCGGGATTGCCCAGGCGGTGCAGGGTGGCCTGGGGGATGTCCACGGACTGGTTCTCCACCAGGATCATCTCCTTGTCGCCCACGCGCACCGCGGCCGAGCCCTTGATCACCACCCAGTGCTCGCTGCGGTGCAGGTGCTTCTGCAGGGAGAGGGTGGCGCCGGGCAGCACCTCGATGCGCTTGATCTTGTAGCGGCTGCCCTCTTCCAGCACGGTGTAGCTGCCCCAGGGGCGCCGCACCGTGAGGTGGGTCTCCACCAAGGGGCTGCCCTGCTTCTTGAGGTTGCCCACCACGTCCTTGACCTTCTGCACCTGCTCCATGGCGCAGACCAGGGTGGCGTCGCGGGTCTGGACCACGATGACGTTCTTGAGGCCCACCGCGGCCAGCTTGCCCCCGCTGGACAGCAGGAAGCAGTTCTCGTTGTCCAGGCTCAGCACGTCGCCCTTGACCACGGAACCCTGGTCGTCCTTGGGCCCCAGGCGGTACATGGCCTCCCAGCTGCCCAGGTCGTCCCAGCCGAAATCCTCGCGCACCACGGTGATGTGGTCCACGTGCTCCATGATGCCGTAATCGATGGAAATGTCTGGCAACTGCGCGTACCCGGCCGTGAGCGGGGCCTCCTTGCGCCGCTGCCACCACTGGAACAGCTCGGGCTGGAAGCGCTCCACCGCGGCCAGCAGGGCCTTGGCGCCGAACATGAACATGCCGCTGTTCCAGACATGCTTGCCGCTGCGGCAAAAGGCCTCGGCCCGCTCCAACTCGGGCTTTTCCACGAAGCCCTCCACCTCGAAGGCCTGCTCGCCCAGGGCGCGCCCCAGGGCGATGTAGCCGTACCCGGTCTCGGGCTTGGTGGGGGTCACGCCGAAGGTCACGAACCAGTCCTGGGCCGCCAGTTCCAGCCCCCTGGTCAGGGCCCGGTCCCAGACCGCGGCGTCACGGATGGCGTGGTCCGCCGGGAACACGGCCAACAGGGGCGCGTCGTGCTCCTGCTGGGCCTGATCCAGCCCCAGGAGCACGGCGGGCAGGGTGTTGCGGCCCATGGGCTCGGCAATGGCCTGGCGCTCCAGCCCCAGGCCAAAGGCCTTGAGCTGGGTGCGGACCTCGAAAAGGTGCTCCTCGTTGGTCACCACGTGGATATGCTCGGGGGCGAAGAGGCGCAGGGCTCGCTCCACGGTTTCGTAGAGCAGGCTGTGCTCCCCCTGCAGGGCCAGGATCTGCTTGGGAAAGAGCGAGCGCGACAAAGGCCAGAGCCGGGTGCCGGAGCCTCCGGCCAGGATCAGGGCGTGGCAGGGAGGGACCGCGCTGGCGCCGCCTTGTTCGCTGGGGCTGTTCATCCTGGTTTCCTTCGCAGCGTCGCTGTCAGGGCTGATAGACAAAGGGGGAGTCGAAATCGCGCAGACGGGGCAGCTGTTCGTCCTTGGCCGAGAGCAGGGGTTTCTCCAGAGGCCAGGGAATGCCCAGGTCGGGGTCGTTCCAGATGATACCCGCATCGTGCTCCGGCGCGTAGGGCGCGTCCACCTTGTAAAGGAACTCCGTGCCCGGCTCCAGGGTCATGTAGCCGTGGGCAAAGCCCCTGGGCACCAGGAACTGCCGGAAATTGTCCGCCGAAAGCTCCACGCCCTCCCATTGGCCGTAGGTGGGCGAGCCCTTGCGCAGGTCCACGGCCACGTCGTACACGCGCCCCCTGTTGACGCGCACCAGTTTGGTCTGGGCCATGGGCGGCAGCTGGAAGTGCAGCCCGCGCAGCACGCCGGGCTCCTCGGAGCGGGCGTGGTTGTCCTGGACGAAATCGAGCACCGGCAGCCCCAGTTCCCGGAAGCGGGGCGCGCTGTAGCTCTCATAGAAAAAGCCCCTGTGATCCTTGAAGACCCTGGGTTCCAGGATCAACAGGCCGGGAATGGCGGTAGGAATGACCTGCACGCTGTTCTCTCCTTGCTGTGGTGCCGGGGCGGATTGCGGCGCAGCGCCGTGGGGCTCAGCTGTCCGCGAAGGGGGTGTTGGCCTGCTCGGTGTCGATGAGGTCGGGGTCCTGGGCCGCGTAGCGCACGATATTGCGCAGGTGCCCGTAGCTCTCCTCGTCCATGCTGCGGAAGTCCACGGCCACCTTGTGCCCGGTCTGGCGCACCACCGCGCCCAGCACGGACAGGAAGATCTCCGGAGACAGGGGCAGCACCACGGTGCATTCCAGCCCGGGCTGGATGTCCTGAACCGTCTCGTCTTCCAGGACGCAGAGCAGCCCCTTGAGACTCAGGTTCTCGGTGGTCATGGCCAGGTCCCGGTCGGGGAGCTGCAGCAGCCCTTCGAAACTGCCGGGCACGCGGGTCCGTCTGCGGTGTTCGGTCACGGCTCTCACCTCCCTGCCGTTGCGGCCTCCGTGGTCAGTGGCGAACAATGACCCAGAGCGCACCGGCTGTCAATTCAGCCCGGGCGGCAGGCTCTGCGGCTCCTGGTCCTGGGGGAAGGGCAGCAGCTGGCTGACCATCAGGGTCTCGTAACGCCCCTTGCCGGTTTCGTTGATGACCAGGATCTCCGGGCCGAACTCGAAGAGCAGGCGGCGTTCGTCCGCCGAGGGCGCCACCACGCTGCCGTCCTCGAGCACGCTCACGGCGCCGAGAAAGTCGATCTCGCCCCCGGCCACGGCGTTCTGGATCGCCACCTGCAGGCCTCCGGCATTGAGCTGGGGCAGCCCGTTCTCCACGCTGCAGCCGGTGTAGACGGTGCCGGTGCGCCCCAGCACTGCGCCGCCCACGGCCGCGCCGCCGTAGGGGGTGTAGGCGAAGGCCGCGGCTTCCCTGGCCTTGGTCACCAGGGTCTTGATCTGCTCCTGGCTGAGCTCCTTGACGAACCACTGCCGGAAGAGGGCGTCGTAGGCCCCGGATTCGCGCACCCAGCGCAGGCCCTCGTCGATCTGGCGCCGGAGCTCTTCCTCTTCCCGGTACACGGCGTAGTAGACGTTGGTCACGGCCAGGGGCGTGCCCACCGGGCTGATTCCCGGGATGCCGAGCTTGTCCATGAGGAAGTAGGCCGTGCGGTCCGGGCCGAGGTAGGCGTCCACCCGCTCCTCCTGCACGGCGCGCAGGGCCAGGAGGTCGCTGTCGAAGGGCACCACGATGCTGCCCCCGCGCTCCTTGAGCATGGTCTCGTAAAGCGAATCCTTCTTGACCCCCACCCGCTTGCCCTGCAGCTGGTTGATGTTGGCCACCCGTTTGAAATCCTTCATGAAGAACCGCGCCCGCAGGGACAGGGTGGGGCGGTTGGGGAACTGGTACAGCAGCACCCGCTGCTGTGTCTTGACCATGCCCGAGCTGAGCTGCACCGACCCGGCGGAAAGGTCCAGCAGCACTTGGTCCCAGGCCATGGCCCGGGGCATGAGGGTGACGTCCTGCCCCTCCAGGACTTGGCGCAGGAGCTCCACGTCGAAGCCCGCGGCCTGGCCGTCGCGCTCGTAGGAAAAGGGCGGGAACTCGCGGTCGTAGCCGTAGACGAAGCGCCGCGCCTGGGACTGGGACGCCGCGTCTGGCGTGCCCTGGGCCCCCACCGGCAGGGGCAGGACGAAGAGCAGCGCCAGCAGTGCCAGACTGCCCAGCCTCAGACCACGCAAAGGGGCGTTCATGCGACACCCGCCGCGGGCGGAGCTTCTGGCCGGTCCTGGCCCTTGGCGGCGCGCAGCGCCGTGAAGGCGTTGGCCGGGTAGTTCTCGAAGGAGAACCCGTGACAGTAGCCGCAGACCCGGGGCAGCAGCCCCTCCCGGAAGGCGGCGCGCACCTCCTGCATGCGGGGGCCGTTCCAGATCTCCATGAGCCCGGCCTCGTGCAGGTTGCCCAGCACGTATTGCGGGGCCAGGCAGCAGAGGGAGACCTTGCCGCTCTGGCGGACCAGGAGCTGTCCGAACCAGGGTGCCAGGCAGCTGCCCTTGCGCAGCTTGAGGGGGAACACGTTGCGCCCGGCGATCCCCCGGCTCAGGCTGTTCACGGTGCTCTTCCAGTTGTAGCCCTCGTAGAGCCGGGTGGGCATGCTGCCCCAGCCGATGGACAGCCCCAACTCGCGGCCCAGGGCGTCGTAGTCCGGCTTGCGCTCCAGGAAGCGGCGCATGACCTCGCGGTTGAACTGCTCGTAGTA
>CAZNSV010000355.1:0-4177 GCA_964575775.1 uncultured Desulfovibrionaceae bacterium | reverse complement strand
GAGCACCCGGGAGGAGCTGCGCGAGGCCGTGAGCGCCTACGTCAGCCGGGCCGTGGAGAAGCTGCGTGCCCAGGGTGGCGTGGCCGCCCAGCTCACCCTGTTGCTCATGACCAACCCCCACAAGGCCGGGCCGCAGTACTGCAACGCCGTCTCGGCCCGGCTGCCCGTGGCCGGGGCCCACACCCCGGACTGGATCGCCCTGGGCCTGGACTGCCTGGAGCGCATCTACAAGGACGGCTACATCTATAAGAAGGCCGGGGTCATGCTCGGCGAGATCCAGGCCGCTGGGGCGCGGCAGCTCAGCCTGCTGGACCCCGCGCCCCAGGACGATGCCCGCCGCCAGGCCCTGATGCAGGTTCTGGACCGGGTGAACCACAAATGGGGGCGCAGCACCCTGCAATACGCCGCCGCCGGCCTGGGTCGCCCCTGGAGCATGCGGCAGCTGCGCAAGTCCCCGCGCTTCACCACCTGCTGGCAGGAGCTGCCGGTGGTGCGCTGAACCCCCGCCGCCGCGGGGCTGTCGGAGCAACGCCATGACCACGCAAGGCTTTTCCGAGATGAGCACCCGGGAGCTGGAGACGCTGCTGGCCGAACGCGCCGAGGGCGAGTTCGAGCTGGTGGACGTGCGCCAGCCCCAGGAATACCAGGCCGGGCACATCCCGGGCGCGACGCTGTTGCCCCTGGGCGAGGTGGAGCGCAATCTGGGGCAACTGCCCCCGGACAGGGACGTGGTGTTCTACTGCGCGGCGGGGCGGCGTTCGGCCCTGGCCGCGCGCCTGGCAGCGGAAAGCGGACGCTTTGGGGGGCAGCTCTTCTCCCTGGCTGGGGGCTTCGGGGCCTGGCAGGGGATGGCCCTGCCGGATTTTCCCCGGCTGGAGGCCATCGCGCCGGGGGCGGACGCGGACCTGCGCGGCATGCTGCTGCGGGCCATGGAGCACGAGAAGGCCACCATGCTGCTCTATCAAAACATCGCCGAGGCCGCCCAGGGCGCGGAGCGCACGCGGATCATCTGCTCCCTGATGCAGGAGCTGGCCGGCTTCGAGGAGGCCCACGCCCGGAGCGTGTACGAACGGCTGGCTGCCTTGCCGCCGGAGGGTGCGCCCCTGCTGCCCTTCGCGGAGCTCTTTGCCGGGCTCGGGGGTGAGATTCTGGAAGGGGGGCGCAGCCCCGGGGACCTGCGGCCCTGGATCGACGCGGCCCTGCAGGGGGGGTGCATGGAGCTGGCGGAGCTGGCCCTGGAGCTGGAGACCGCGGCCCTGGACCTCTACGCGGCCCTGGCCCGGCGCGTGGACGAGCCCGGGGCGCGCGAAATCTTCCTGAGCCTGGCGCAACAGGAGAAGGGGCACGCGCGGCTGCTGCTCAAGCACCTGGATGCCTTTGCCGCAGCCGCCACGGGCTGACGGAAGCTATTCGTCCTTGAGCGCGCGGCCCATGAGGTCGCGCACGGCCGCGTTCGCGTCCTTGTCCTGGTAGAGTATGGCGTAGACCTGCTCGGTGATGGGCAGTTCCACATCGAGCTTGCGCCCCAGCTCGTATACGGCCTCGGTGGTCTTGACGCCCTCGGCCACCATCTTCATGTCCGCCAGGATGTCCATGAGCTTCTGCCCCTTGCCGAGCCGCAGCCCCACCTGACGGTTGCGGGAGAGCTCGCCGGTGCAGGTGAGCACGAGGTCGCCCATGCCAGCCAGCCCCATGAAGGTCTTGGGGTTGGCGCCCATGACCTTGCCCAGGCGGCTCATCTCGGCCAGGCCGCGAGTGATGAGGGCCGCGCGGCTGTTGGTGCCGAAGCCCTGACCGTCGGCAATGCCGGCGGCGATGGCGATGATGTTCTTGACCGCGCCGCCCAGTTCCACGCCGCGCACGTCGCTGGTGGTGTAGACGCGGAAGTAGTCGTTGGAGAACAGGGCCTGGAGCTCCTTGCCGGGCTTCTTGTCGGCACAGGCCAAGACCAGGGCGGTGGGCATCTCCCGGGCCACCTCCCGGGCAAAGGAGGGGCCGGAGAGCATGGCGAAGGTGGTCTTGAGGGGCGCGGTCTCCGCCGCCGTGATCTGGGACACGGTCTGCAGGCTGCCCACCTCGATGCCCTTGTTGGCGCAGATGATCATGGCGCGCTTGGGCATGTACTCGCGCACGTGGCCCAGCACGGTGCGGTAGAACTGGGTGGGCACGGCGAAAACGAACACCTCGGCTCCGGCCGCGGCCTGCTCCAGGTCGGCCTGGACCACCAGCTTCTCGTGCAGGGTGACGCCGGGCATGTACCAGCTGTTTTCGCGCCGGGCGCGCATTTCGGCCATGAGCTTCTGCTCACGGACCCAGAGGGTGACTTCCCGGCCGTTCTTGGCCAGGAGATTGGCCAGGGTCGTGCCCCAACTGCCTCCGCCGATGACCACGATGCGCATTGCAGGCTCCTTCTGAGATGGCGTCCGCGGCAGCGGCCGCGGCGTGTGTTTCGCCGGGCGTTGTACTGCGGCGGCGCCCCGAAGACAAGCCCGGGGCGGGCCTTCTCCGCTCTCAGGCGCGGAAATCCGCGGGCCGCAGGCCGTGCTTGCGCAGCCGGTACTGCAAGGTGGTGCGCGGCAGGTCCAGGAGGGTCGCCGCGCCGCCGGGACCGCCCAGGGCGCCCCGTGCCAGGCGCAGGGCCTGCTCCAGGTGGCGCCGCTCCTGCTGCTCCAGGGTGGGAAACCCCTCGGGGCGGGGTTCCTGCATGGGGCCCAGGTAGTTTTCCACGTCCTGCAGCCCCACCGCCTCGCCAGCCCGGCGCAGCATCATGCGGTGCACCAGGTTCTTGATCTCGCGCACGTTGCCCGGCCAGGGGGAGCCCTGCAGCCGCCGCAGCACCGCGTCCGGGTAATGCGGCATGGGGCGGTGCATCTCCCGGGCCAGCTGCTCGGAGAGTCGGATCACCAGCACGGGGATGTCTTCCGTGCGCTCCCGCAGGGCCGGGATGTGCACGTGCACCGTGTTCAGGCGGTAGAAGAGGTCCGAGCGGAACGAGCCGTCGGCCATGGCGACCTCCAGGTCCTTGTTGGTGGCTGCGACCACCCGGAAGTCCGCGCGGATGCTGCGGCTCTCGCCCACCCGCTCGAAGAGGCGGTCCTGGAGCACGTGCAGCATCTTGGCCTGCTGGGGCAGGGGCAGGTCTCCGATCTCGTCCAGGAAGATCGTGCCGCCGTGGGCCATCTCGAAACGCCCCAGCCGCTGGTGCATGGCGCCGGTGAAGGCACCCTTGGCGTGGCCGAAGAGCTCGCTCTCGAAGAGCCCGGCGGCCAGGGCCGGGCAGTTGACCTTGACCAGCAGGGCGTCGCGGCGGGGGGAGAGGGCGTGCAGACAGTGGGCCACGTACTCCTTGCCCGTGCCGGTCTCGCCGGTGACCAGCACGGCGGCTTCCGTGGCCGCGGCCACCTTCACCTGCTGCAGCACCTCGAACATGGCCTCGGAGGTGAAGTAGAAGCGCTCCGGATCGTAGGACTTGTCCGCCTGACGCTGCAGGAAGCGCTTCTGGCGCTGCAGGTTCTCGTTCACGCTCTGCATGCGGGTGTAGGCCAGCATGTTCTCCACCGCAATGGCCACCTGGGTGGAGAGCTCCTTGAGGAAATCCGCCAGTTCATCCCAGTCTTGGGGGCGCTCCTTGAAGGAAAAATGCAGGGAACCCAGCACCGCGTTGCGCACAATGAGCGGAAAGGCCATGGTGCTGCGCAGTCCGGCCTTGAGCATGGTGTCCACGTTGGAGAAATAGCTCTGGTGGCGCAGGTCCGGGATGAGCAGGGGCTCGCGGGTGCGGATGACCATCTGGGCGATGATGCCCTTCTCCAGGGGGCGGGACGCGCCCCCGTCCAGGGACACACCCTCGGCCGCCGCGAAATAACTCAGGGAGCGGGTCTCCTGGTCGTAGAGGTTGATGCTGCAGCGGTCGAAATGGAACAGGCCGCGCATCTCGGCGGCCAGGGCCCGGAACAGGGACTCGCGGCTGGTCTGCTGCACGATGGCGTTGTTGATGCGCAACAGGGTCTCGTAGCGGCGCCGGGGATCCAGGCTCATGGCAGGCTCCGTGCCCAATAGTGGGCAGATTGTATCATGTTTGATTCATGGATCTAATGTGTCGATGGCAACGGAATTGTCACCCTCTGGCCGCGGTTCGGTCGCAGAATATCCGCTCTGGCCTGGGTAACGCTGGACC
>CAZNSV010000354.1:0-4185 GCA_964575775.1 uncultured Desulfovibrionaceae bacterium | reverse complement strand
AGACCTCTCTCCTATGCGGTTGTGAGGTGTCCGGTCGAAAAGGGGGCTACTTCAGGTTCAGACCCGCAGGGCGGCCCGCTGAATCTGCTCGAGGTAGTCCTGGGCGTTGTTCAGATAGAAGGCCAGGGCCTGGGCAAAATGCTTGCCCACCAGGCCGTTGACCAACATCAGGCTGATTTCCTTCTCACGCTGGAGCACGTATTGCGAGAGCAGGAAGATTTTTCGCTCATCGGGGGTCATGCCGCGCAGCATGGCCGTCAGCACCGTGCGCCCCCGAGGCTGGTACAGCCACAGATACATGCAATCCAGGGCGTTGACGATGACGATCTGCTCCAGGCCCCGCTGCTCGGTGGACAGAGTCTCGATGAAGGCCTTGGGCATCTCCAGGAGCTCCACCACGTCGTCCTGCGGGTAGAGCATCTCGAGTTGGGCGTGGGTGTCGTAGAGTTGCTTGAGCTTCTGCTCCAGGTCACGCCGCCGCAAGGCGATGTACTTGCCCCGGTCCGCCAGCCCCTCGATCACCCCGGCCACCATGTCCGAGGCCAGCTTGGAAATCACCGCGGCCCAGTTCTGCAGTATGGCCTCGCTGCCCGGCACCCCCTTGGCGGCCAACAACTGGGCCAACAGGCTGTTGATCAAGAGCGCCAGGGGAAAGGACAGGAAACTCCGGAAGAAATTCGCGGCCACCGCCGAACGCGGCAGCCCCCGAAAGAGGTTGTGCCCCGAGATGTAGGCCCCGTTGACCAGGGCCATGACGGCATAGAGCAGCACCGGTTGGGTGCCCGTGGTGATGCCCAGCCCCTGATCCAGCACCACGCTCTTCACCAGCCAGTCCAGCAGCGGCACCGAGAAGCCCGTGAAGAGCAGCGAGTCGGCGAACCGGTCCCAGCTGACCAGGTCCCGCCACTTGAGCAGATGCGAACGCCGCAGCCCACCGCAGCCCAGCACGGACTGAATGATGTTGCGCACCCCGGTGATGGTGAACCAGATCACGGCGCCGAACCAGGCCAGCAGCCACCAGTCCTTGGTCAGGTAGAAGGACAGGGCCGCCGGCAGCAGCCCGAACAGGATCTTGAGCCCGTTCTGCAGCTTGCTGTTCAGGTACAGCCACTGCAACCCCAGGCCGCCCAGGCTCCACGGGGTGTGGCTCTCCTCCACCGGTGGCTGGTTCACCTTGCCCCCCAGGCCGTAGAGGCAGTTGCTGCGCCCCCGGCAGAGACCGTAGTCCCCCTTGACCCAGCAGCGCACCTTCTCGCTGGCCAGCCGGTACCCGCCGGGCAGCCGCTGCAGCAGCGACGCCAGGGGGCCGTGCGGCATTCGGGGGCGATAGGTCACCTGCTGCATCACCCCCAGGCACAAGGGCAGGGGCATGAAGCGCTCGTCCCGACTCTTGCGCAACTGCTTGCGGGCGCGCGGCGGCAGGGTTTCCGCCACCACGATCCCCATGCCGTGCCGGTAGGCGGACTTGCCGGTGGAGTCCGTACCCACCCGCAACCGTAAGGGGCGCTTGCGGTACAGGCGGTAGAATTCGTGCAGATGCTCGAGCAACTCGGTGAGCCGCAGCAGCTTCTCCGTCCGCTCCTGCCCCGATTTCCGGCCCGGTTCCTGGCCCGGCTCCTGGTCCGGTTCCTGGCCCAGCTCCTGATCCGGCTCCTGCCCCAGCTCCACGATGAGCCGGTGCAGATAGCGCTTGCAGCGTACGGCGTTGCCGGCATTGAGGGTTTCCTGCAGCTCCAGGACCTGGCGGTGCAGGTCCCGGCGCCCCCCGGTGTAACTGCGCAGGTTGAAGGCCTCCAGGTGGGTCACCGCGCCTTCGCAGGCGTGCAGCACCAGGACCAGGTCGGCGCGGTCCAGGCCCTCGGGGTCCAGGGTGATCCAGTTGTGGTAGTGGATCTCCCCCAGTCTGGCCACCAGCTCCGCCGGGCTCAGCCGCAGCAACTCGGGCACTTCGTCGTAGTCACCGGGATTGAAGGGATCGGGCAGGTCCGGGTTGACCTCGGGCGCCAGCCAGCGAGCCAGCAGCGCATCGGAGTCCGGGCCTTCCCCCTTCGTGCTCTGCAATTGCTCCGCCAGGTAGATGGCCAGCTGATCCACCGAGGCCTGCCCAGGGCCGAGAAAGGCGGCAAAGGCCTCCGCGGCCAGGGGCGGGGCTTCCACCCCTTCCTCCCTGGCCAAGGCAAAACGCAGCTCCTGGTTGTACTTTTCCAGCAGCCGCCAGACGTACTGCTGCTGGAAGGCCGAGACCTCCCGCCCCTTGTTCATGAACTCCTGGACAGGGGCGGTCTGCAGGAACCCCACGAAGTCTTCCGGGGCCGCCATGCCCCGTGGGGTCCAGAGCAGCTTGACCGAGCGCCCCAGGTGCCTGGCCCGCAGCTCGATGCTGATGCGCACCGAAACGTCCATGATCTCGGCGGCGTGCAGCACTTCCCAGGCCACGTCGGCCGGGATGTAGTTGTAGTAGATCAGGTTGATCTTGCGCAGCCCCTTGATCCAGGCGTCCATGACCAGGTGGGAGGGAGTCTTGCGCCCCTTGCTGTAGGCGTCGTGCACGTGGTCGTCGAAGGCGAGCTGCTTGTAGTCCTCGTGCATCTCCAGCAGTTGGTACTTGGCCAGCTGCGCCCGGACGATGCGCGGCTTGCCCGAGACGCAGCGCCGGAAGTCGTGGGCCAGGCGCAGCTGCTTGAGCTCGTCGCCCCTGGAGCGCACCAGCTCCTTCATGATCTGCAGGAGAACCCGGGACGTGTTGTAGCGCAGGGAGCTCTGCGGCGCGGTGAGAATCTCCTCGCGCAGGGAGCGCAAGGCCTCCAGCCGCTCGTAGGCCCGCCCCGTCTCCAGGGAGCCCAGGACGTTGACCACGGCATAGGCCAGCCGCAGCCCGAAACTGGTGGCCATTTCCTTGATGCCGTTGGGATGCAGGTAGGGGGCCAACAGCTTCTTCCACCCGGCGTGGGGGCCCCGCTCGAGCACGTCGTTGACGATGCGCAGCAGCTCAAAATCCTGCGGATCGAAGAGCCAAGCCCCCCCGTGGGGAGTCTGGGGCGATGGCGTACGCCGTGAGGAACGGGGGCTGTCGGTCATGGCTCCTGCTCGCTGTAACCCAATTGTAACAGTCATGGGAATAGTTTCACAAACCGCGCCGCGTGTAAAGCCCCCCCTGCGGGGTGCCAGCTCGCAAACCAGACGGTTTTCCAAAGAATGCCCAGCGGTTGCCCCCGCGCAGGGTGAGCCGGGCAGCGGCGAAAAGCCATGACAGCCCCATCATGGTCATCCCCCCCTGTTGGGGGCGCTCCGGACCTGTGCGCACCCCCTACCCGTTGCACGACAGCGTACATGACCGCCCTGCCCCTTGTCGCCGTACAGCTTTGGTTGTACTCTGTTGGGATGCGCTTTTTCCTCGTTCTTCTCCTGCTCGCCGTCCTGGGTGGGGGCGGTTGGTGGTGGTACCAGAAGACCTACGCCGTTCCCGACCAGCCCCGCGTCCTCGCCACCCAGCGCCTGGAAAGCGGCAACGTCAGCGAACTCCTGGAAGCCACGGGCATCATCAAGCCCCAGGTGGGGGCAGAAATCCAGATCGGCGCCCAGGCCACGGGGCGCATCGTGGAGATGCTGGTGCGCGTGGGGGACAGCGTGCGCGAGGGCGACGTCATCGCCCGCATCGACGACCGCGAACTGCGCAGCGAGCACAGCCGGGTGGAGGCGGAAATCCTCAGGGCCCGCGCCACACTGGTCCACGCCGAGCGCACCCTGCAACGCCAGAGCGCCCTGCTGGGCAAGTCCGCCGTTTCCAAAGACGCCGTGGACGACGCCCAGGTGGCCGTGGACCAGGCCAGGGCCACCCTGCTGGCCCTGGAGGCCCAGCTCCGCACCCTGGAGGTGCGGCTCTCCCACACCCGGGTCATCTCGCCCATCAGCGGCGTGGTCAGCCAGGTCACCGCGGACGAGGGCGAAACCATCGTCACCGGGCTCTCCGTGGCCAACCTCGTCACCGTGCTGGACCCCACCCGGCTGGAGCTCTGGGTCTACATGGACGAGACCGACATCGGGCAGGTCCGTGTGGGGCAGGCCGTGGAGTTCCACGTGGACGCCTACCCGGACAAGACCTTCCATTCCTCGGTGCGGGCCATCTACCCCAAGCCCGAAATCCGCGACAACATCGTCTATTACCTGGCCGTGGTGCCCCTGACC
>CAZNSV010000353.1:0-4189 GCA_964575775.1 uncultured Desulfovibrionaceae bacterium | reverse complement strand
TCGGATCGTAGGCAAACCCTGTGCTGAGAGCGAAAACGCCGGTGGGGGCTCGGCCGTCGCCCTCCTGTTTCTGCGGCTCATCCGGCAGGGCCGCTCCGCTGGGATGCAGGCCCCGCCCCCAGCCTTGACCTGAGCGGCCCAGGTTCACGGGAAACGGCTCGCCCACAGCCAGCCAAGGGGCTAAATCCTGGGCACGCTGATAGCGCTGCAAGGTTCCGGTCACGCTGTCCCAATCGGCCGTCTGTACGACCAGGACCTGGCGGCTCCCTTCCAGAAGATCCTCGGCAGCGACTTGAGATGGGGGCGCTTCTCCAGCCTGCCCCATGCATGGAGCGACAACCAGACTGACGGCAAGCGCCAAGACTGCTGCCCTGAGGGCGGCAATGGGGCTGCAACAAAGCTTTGTTTTCATGCGCTTATCTCCGGTGGCAGCCGGGGTTTTCACGTGATGCTCTTCGCTCCATACAATGCGCCTTGTGACGTGGCCCCCGTGCGTTGTGATGCCCATCGTAGCAGACTGTCCGAACTGTGTGGACCACTTCACTTCTCAAATTCCCCTTGGTCTGAAAAGGGGCGGACGGTTCATAACCCACGGTGTGGGAACAGACCTCCGGAGAAGATTTCCGGAGAAGACCTCCGGAAAAACCTGACTTCCGGAAAAACCTGACTTCCGGAAAAACCTTGACAATCGCCCACGCCCTCTACTAAAAGAGTTCCTTCAAGCCGCAGTGAGCCGTCCCCATCGTCTAGTGGCCCAGGACGCTGGCCTCTCACGCCGGTAACAGGGGTTCGAATCCCCTTGGGGACGCCAAGTAAATCAACAGGCTAAAGCCTGTTTACCATAGCCGATGTTTTTGGAAGTACCGGTTGGAAGTACTTTTCTCAAGCCCCTGAGGTCCCTGCCTTGGGGGCTTCGGTTTTGGTGAACGGAATGACCTTGGCCGGGCCTCTCCCCTTGAACACACCTTCCAGCGCCTCCCTGGTGTGCTCCAGGCCCAGACTCCGCAAGTAGCGCTCCGTTGTCGAGGGCGACTTGTGGCGCAAGATGGCCTGAATCACGGCCACGGGTTGCCCGGCCTGATACAACGTCGAGGCCGTCAGGTGTCTAAGGCATGCAGGCCGAAGCGTTTCACCCCTGCCCTTGCGCAAAGTCTGGGCATGAGGTGCTGGCGGCTGGTGAAGGCCTTGCCAAAGTACTTCCGGGTGAACGCGGTTTCATCAAGACAGACGAAGACGTGCTGAGTATCTTTGAAGGGCCGGGACTCCCACCAGTCCAAGAGCGTGGCCTTGAGTTCTCCGGTCATAGGCAGCCAGTCGTATTCCAGAGTACCGTCCCTGCGTTTCCTTGTACCCAGCCTCACCCGGCTGTTCACAAAGTCCACGTCCTGCCAGGTCAGCCTGAAGAGCTCTGAGCGCCGTGCAGCGAGGTGCAGGTACGCCAGGAGCATAATCCTGTCCTGACCCTCTGCGACGTCGTAGACGGCCCAGAAGTCGCTCTCGGGGGGTACATAGCGAGGCTGGCGCGTCTCCGAGAACTTTTCCACCTGCTGAAAGGGGTTGGCAGGCAGGGAGTGAAACTTAATGCCCCATCCCCAAGCGGCCAGAAGGTTTTTGCGATCTTTGTTGCTTGCGTGGCCGCTTCGCTCTTTCGCTTGTGTTTGCAGATACGCAAGTGCGTGCTTCGCAGAGAACGTTTCAACCGAAATGTCCACGCCAACGCTCTTGAAAAACCTCCTGAAGACCTCGCGCTTTTCGCGGTAGGTTTTGTCTGAGAACTTGGTGCGGGCATAATCCATGTAACTCGTCGCCCACTCAGCCAAAGATACCGTGGGGGTCGCTGCGGGAGTCGTTTCTATCTCGCGCCGCATTGCCGCTTCCCAATCCAGAGCTTCGGCGCGTGTACCGAACAGCTTCTGCTTGCGCCTGCCGTCCTTTTTCACGCAGCCGAGCCATTTGGTCTTGCCGTGCTTGTTCACTTTGGAGGGCATCAATTGCCTCCTCTATTCGTTTTTCAAAGAACGTGAGGCGTCCGAAGAGATAGACACCACCCAGCTGATGTGAATACTTTCTGACGGTGCGGGGGTCAACATTGAAAAACTCGGCGACATCCTTCGCTGAGAGCGCGCGACCAAATTCGCGCTCAAGTATATTCGAGGTGTCGCCAGGCATTTCCGTTCTCGTGCACCTTAGCCGTTAATGATGGTCACGCGTGGATTTTTCCCAGTTTCACGATGAACTAGGATTAGGCCTTCCTTTTCAAGTCCGACAAGGGCTCTACGCTTTGCATCCTTGTTAACGCCCATCTGTTCAAGGATCGTGTTCCCCAGATATACAACGTTGCTTCGTGTCAACACGTGGTTGTGGTGGATGGCCACAGCGACTCGAAAAGCCTTCCCTGGTAACCTTGCAGCCCTGAGAGCCCAATCCAGAGGGATCGGGGCGATAAACCGCTTCGAGCGCATCTCCTTCCTGGTCCGGGAGAATTCGGTTTCGACCTTTTGCTCATGAATCACGGTCCTGTCTCCTAGTGGTCCACATTCTATTTATACTATATAAATATAATAAATATGGACCGGGGTCGCGCCAGCGCGAAGGTACTGTCGCGCTGGCGCGGGGGTGGTATCGCGTTAGCGCGACCCTCCGGTGTTTGGATCAAGGGCTTCAACGATGTCCCAGACTGTGTTCCACATTTTCCGACCCCTGCCGTCCATGTAGCGGTCGGGGTAGCGGATGACCTTGGCGTCCGAACGGAGCTGGAAGCCTCCCAGCACCATCTCCCCGGCCTTGCACATCAATTCTTGGGCATGGGCGATGTCGTGGTCCAGGCGGTCCAGCGGAGCTTCTATGAGCAGAGCATCGTGCACTGGAGCCACAACGTCGATGCCAGCCTCGGTCAGCATGATAGCTGCCAATCTCAGCATCTCTGCGCCGTTGGCCTGCATGGGGAAGTTGCGCAGTGACCGGGCGTTGGCAGGCCCTGGGCCAAGCCGGAGCTCCCACCCGAAGACCGTCCAGAGCTTGCCGTGGAGCATGGCGTGGTCCTGGACTCCGTCAGACCAGGCCCAGTATGCGCTGTAGGTTCGACGGTGCAGCCCGAGCAGCTCTCGGGCCTGGATGACTGGCTGGTTGATTCGCGCGGCCAGCGACTCGGCTCCCATGCCGTACTGGACAGCCAGGACACAGGCCTTGAACAGGTTACGGACTTGGCCGTGGCTCTGCTTGGTCGCTCCCCGAGGAGCAGCCCCGGCCTGGATGGCGAAAGCCATGTAGGGGTCGCCACTCAGGTAGGCGTCCATCATGAGCCCATCACCCGAGAGAGCCCCGGCGATGGCGAACTCCTGCTGTGACCAGTCGATGTAGGCGAGGCCGTAGCCTTCAGGGGGGCGGATAAGCCCGCGCAACCAGGTGGAGGGTCCGAAGATGAACCTTTTGTTGCTTGGTTGATTCCGGCCAGTCTTAGCTTGAAAGGCCGAGAGCAGACAACGGTTTCGTCCGTCGCTTCCCACGGCCAGATCGGCCAACCGCATCTGGGACAAGGCATAGCGGAGCTCACGAAGTGGGGCAACGGCAGGATAGCTCCGCGCCATCTCTCGGAATGTGTCGTCGCGGAGGTCGAGGGTGCCCGAGTCCAATCGCGGCCATGGTATCCCGGTCCGGGCCAAATAAGCTGCGAACCGGTCGCGCTTGAAGGTCCTCCCGTCGTAGACACCGTAATCCCGGTCGATGTCCACGATCAGGTGGTCCTGGATGCCGTCCCAGCGGCCTCTGAGGACCTCCAGGCGCGGCATGTCGATTGGGACGCCCCGATGCTCAATTCGTGCGGCCGCTGCCATGTAGCGCCCCCTGAGCAGCGCCCTGGGCAGGTCCAGCTTGGGTAGCATACTCAGCAGGAGCTTCTCCAGAGCCCGGACGTCGGACTCACAGTAGTCGAGCAGCGCCGTGCGCTCAGCTGCGGTCCAAGGGCCTCCGCGAAGGGCCAGTTCCCGCATCTCTGCCTTGTCCACGGCGTCCATGGCAGGAAGACCAAAGTGTACCAGGGCTCCGAGCAGCCCCGCTCCGCTGGCCAACGACATCCCATTGGTCATGCAGCGGAACTCGGTGAACAAATCAAGGATGTTCATCGGCATGCCCCACCCTAGTACATCGTACGGCTTAAAGTTTCGGATATAAACGCTTCAGCTTGATCCGC
>CAZNSV010000352.1:0-4231 GCA_964575775.1 uncultured Desulfovibrionaceae bacterium | reverse complement strand
AGTTGCCGGGCCTGGGACGCGGCCTCGCTGCCCGGATGTTCGTCCACCAGGGCCTGATAGAAAAAGCGGGCAGTGTGGGGGTCGCCAAGCTGCTCGTGGGCCTGCCCCAGGCGCAACATGGCCGTGGGGGTCCGGGCGTGGGTGGGAAAACGGCGGGCCAGCTCGGTGTAGACCTGTACCGCCTCGGCCAGGCGCCCCAGCACGGTGCGGGACTCCCCGAGCCAGTAAAGCGCGTCGGGCAGCAGGGGGCTCTGGGGGTTGTCCCGGATGAAGCGCTCGAACAGGGGCAGGGCTTGTTCCGGGGTCCCGGCCTGGATGTGGTAGAGGGCGGCTTCGTAGAGCGACTGCCCCTGCAAAGGGGGCGTGGCGGCAGGCGTCGGGGCAGGAGTCGGGGCAGGCGCTGGAGCAGGCACCGGGGATGGCGCTTCCGGGGCCGGGGCTGCCGGGGACGCGGCCGGGGTCGGCTGGGGCAATGCCTGGGGTTCGGGTGCAAGAGCCGGTGTGGCCTCCGGTTCCGGGACTCGCGGCGCTGGCGCGGGCGCTGGGGCGGTCTTGGGCGCTGCGGCGGTCTTGGGTGCAGCCGGGGGCACGGCCGGGGACACTGCTGGGGGCGGTTCCGCAGCCGCCGGAGCTGTCGTTTCCGGCAGGGGGGTGCCCAACTGCTCGGCGCTCAGCCGCTCCAGTTCCTGCAGCTTGTGCTCCGCCCGGGCGTAACGAGCTTCCAGGGCGCTGAGACGGGCCTCCGAGACCTCCGGGGACACACTGCCCCCAGGGGCGCAGCCCAGGGGCAGCAACAGGAGGAGAATGAGCAAGAACGCCAGCATGCAGGGCTCCTGAGCCGGAAACCAGAGGCGGACCGTAGGTTCCGGGGGCGTCTCCGCACAAGTGCGGGGGGCGATTCGGGTGCGGCGGGGCCGTGTGCAACGTGGGATGTGGACGACACCGCGCGCCCCAGCATAGGCCACCTGGCTGCAATGTGCAAGGAATCGTTGCGTTTTCCATAGGGTAGCGAGGTCATTGTTGCCTTGACCGGAAAAATGGGGCATGAAACCTCCGGTCTCGGGCCGCGGTTCTGCGGCTTTTTCACTCCGTGCCCAAGGAGCTGCCGTGAATTTCGAAGTCCTTTCTTCCGCCTCCCTCGGTATCCTGCTGCTCTGCAGCCTGCCCGTGCTCTGCATCCTGGCGGCCGGCGGCGCGCCGCTTCTGGCCCTGACCGGGGAGCGCCAGGCCCTGGCCCGCAAACGCGTGTTCCTGGACAAGCTGGGCGGCCAGCTCGGCGCTATGGCCGGGATCCTGGCCCTGTGCACCCTGCCGTTCTCCCTGGGGCTCTGGCTCATGAGCTGGGCCGGGAACTGGCTGTTTCTCTCCCTGGAACGCTCGGACCTGCCCCTGCCGGAATTCTCCCTGGCCCTGGCCGGACCGGCCAATCTCCTCACGGCCGGGGTCTACGCCCTGGCCCTGGCCCTGGTGACGGCCTACTGGCTGACCTGGAAGCCCTGGCGCACCCGGAAGGACGCCCACTCCCTGCTGGGGGTGCTGGCCGTGGCGGCGGCGGCCGCCGCCGTGCTGCTGGCCGTGGGGCTGCGCCACGGCGTGCTGGCCTCCCCCGGGCTGTTGCCCGCGGACATCGGCCTGGAGCGCCTGGCCGCGACCTTCCTGCAGGGGCCGCTGCCCGCCCTGCTGGCCGGGCATGCCCTGGCCCTGGCCGTATCCGCCGGCGCCGGTCTGGGGCTCTGCTACCTCCTGCTGCGGCGCAACAAGGAGGACTTCGGCCGCGACTATTACGCCTTTGCTTGCAAGCAGGCCGCGGAGTGGGGGCTTGTGGGGGGCAGTCTGGCCCTGTTCCTGGGGGGCTGGCTGTCCTTCGCGCTCATGCCCGGCCTGGCGGAACTGCGTTTCAACGATGCCGTGGCTCAGTTCCATTTCCTGGGCCTCCTCTGCCTCTTCATGTCCTGTATCTGCTGGGCCCTGGTCCAGGGCAGCGCCGCACCCCTGCGGCTCAAGCCCGCCATGGTGCTGGGGGCCGCGTTCCTCTGGCTGTCCGTGTTCCTGCAGACCGTGACCCTGCGTCTGGCCCTGCCCGGCGTCTGAGCCGGGGGGCGCCTCAGCCCCGGCAGCACGCGGCGTAGTCGCACCAGGCGCACTGCGGGGCCGCGGCTTCGGGATCCAGGGGCGCGAAGACCGGGCTCTCCAACAGGTGCCGCAGCAGGAAGTCGAGGAGCTCCGGCACCAGGGTCTCGATGATTGCTTGCCGCTCCTCGGGCGGCTGCTTGTCCGAAAACAGGGCGGTTTCCTTGCCCTTGTCCTTGAGCCCCACCAGGGCCGCATTGCCGGGCATGATATCCCGCCCGCGCTGGAAGAGCAGGCAGTAGCAGGGGAGTTGTACGCTCTGCAGCTCCGTGGCCAGCTCCCGCAGCAGGGTCTCCGGCGCCTCGCACCGGGGCCAGAGCCGCAGCCGTTCCAGCAGGGCGCCGTGCCCCCACAAGGAGCGGCGGGGCGCCCGGGTGGAGCCGGTCTTGTAGTCCAGAACCCAGAACTCCCCGTCCCGCTGGTCCAGACGGTCCGCCCTGCCCGTGAGCAGAACCTCGCGTCCGGCCAGGGGCAGGGTGGCGTTCAGGTCGAATTCTGTTTCCAGCACCGTGGTCTCCGGCATCTGCTCCAGGTATTGGCGCAGGAGGATGGGGCCGGTTTTCTGCAGCATCAGGCGCTGGTCCAGGGGGATACTCCGGGCCAGGTCGCTGCCGCGCAGGTGCTCCAGGTAAAGCTGCTCCAGGGCTGCGGGGTCCAGGTTGCCACGATGCAGGAGCTCGTTGCGGCGCTGCCCGAAAAACTCCTGCAGCACGGTGTGCACCAGGGTGCCGATGCGCAGGGGGTCGCCGTCCTCCTCCACGCGTTGCGGCGGCTGCAGTCGCGCTACCCGGCTGTAGTAGAACTGCACCGGGCAGTGGAGGTAGGTGTCCAGGGCCGAGGGCGAGAGCCCCCGCGCCAGGAGTTGTTCCAGTCGGGCGTTGCAGGCCGGGGTCTTGGGCACGGACCGCCCGACCCGGGTGGGGGCGGACACGGGATAGGCCACGGTGAACAGGGGCGCTCGCCCCTTTTCCAACAGGCCGCCCTGCTCCTGCTCCACGCGCCAGAGCAGTTCCTCCACAAAGCGGCTGGGCAGACGTTTTTCGTCCCAGAGCCCACTGCCGGTGCCGGTCTGGTACAGGAGCACGACCTCGCGCGCTCCGGCCAGGAGTCGGAAGAAGAGCTGGGCCTGGGCCTCCTCCCGGCGGTGGCTGTCGGGCAGACCCAGGAGCCGCCGCAGGGGATCCGGGAGCAGGGGGTCCTGGCCCGGCGCGCCCGGCAACACGTCGTCGGTGCAGTCCAGCACCAGGACGCGGGGCAGGGTCAGGAGCCGGGTTTCCAGCAGCCCCAGGACCTGCAGCCCCTCCTGGGCTTCGGACTCGAAGGGCACGCGCTCGTCCTGCAAAGCCTGGCGCAGCACGGCGAACACGGTTTCCCGTTCCAGGGGCGTCTGGGACAAACCGCTCTGCCGCAGGGTCGGGATGATGTTGTAGAGCAGGCGGTGCAGGCACTCGGCGTCGATGGGAAAGCGCTGCCAGAGTCCGGCACCGTGCTCGCGCAGCAGGTCGCAGAGGGCCTGCAGGGCGTCGGCGGCCTGCCCTAGGGTCTGGACCTCCGCCCAGCGCTGCAGGCAGACCTCCAGCACCCGCTGCAGCAGGGCCCGCAGGGGCGTGGGATCGGCGCCCCCGGCCAGGGCGCGCCAGCCGCCGGGCACCCCGCTCACCTCGGCCTCGGGGTCCCAAGCCAAGGGGGCCACCTGGCTTTCCTTGCTGCGCACGAAGCGCTCCAAGGCCTGCAGCACGCGGCGCAGGGTGCGGTCGCCGGGCTCGGTCGCCGGGTCTTCGTTTTCCGTGGGGGGCACGGCGAGCAGCTTGAGGTAGGGGTGCCGCAGGCACTCGCTCAGGTCCTGCCAGTAGTAGCGCCCCCCACCGCTGCCGCGCTCCTGCAGTTGCAGCAGGCATTCCACCAACCGCGCCAGGGGCGAGCGCCGCAGGGGGTAGCCCATGCTCACGTTGACGGGCTCGTCCTGCGCGGCAAAGGGCAGATGGTGCAGCACGGGCAGCAGGAGCCCGGTGTCGGGCAGGATCACGGCCGCTGCCCTGTCGTCCCCACTTCGATCAAGGGGAAAGAGCTCCTGTTGCAGGCAGTCCAGCTGGGAGTGCAG
>CAZNSV010000351.1:0-4262 GCA_964575775.1 uncultured Desulfovibrionaceae bacterium | reverse complement strand
GGACAGGATCTGCCGGGCGGAATCCAGGATGCTGTCCAGGCACTCTTTCTGTTCCTGGGGGGTGTCGGGTCCCAGGAGCATCTGAGCCAGGCCCAGGATGCCGTTGAGGGGCGTGCGCAACTCGTGGCTCATGTTGGCCAGGAACACGCTCTTGGCCTTGCTGGCGGCCTCGGCCGTCTCCTTGGCCTGCAGCAGGTCCCGCTCCATGGCCTTGCGCGCGGTGGTGTCCTGGATGCTGACGATGGTCTTGCCCAGGCTCTGCTCGTAGCCGGGCGCCACGTTGATGTGCACCAGCACGTCCTTGCGCTCGCCTGCCAGGTCCAGGTTCACGCTCTCGGCTTCGTAATGCACGGCGCCTTGGGCCAGGGCGGCCATGATCTCGGCAAAGGCGGGCAGGGACTCCTCGTTGAGCAGGGCGTCCAGGTTGTCCAGCAGCTCCTGCTTGTGCGCGGCCTGATACATGGCCAGGGAGGCCTTGTTCACGTTGACCACCCGCACCAGGGTCGTGCAGTGGAGCACGTCCTCTGGATGCTCCTGGAAATGCTTGTGAAAATCCGTGACGCCCCGGTCCCGCAGCGTTTGGAAAAACGCGGCCAGTTCCGAGCAGTCCTGCTCCCACAGGGAGATGGGCGAATCCTCGAACAGGCTGCGGAAGCGGCTCTCGCTCTCGCGCAGAGCGGCCTCCGCCCTCTTGCGCTCCGTGATGTCCTGGCCGAACATGGCCACCAGCACCCGCCCCGTCTCCAGGCGCACCGGAAAGAGCTTCAGGGCATACTGCCGCCCCCGATAGTCCTGATGATGATACACGGGGCGCTCGTCCCGCACGGCCTTGCGCAGAGCGGTCAGCACCGCCTCGGCCGCGTCCGGGGGCAACAGCTCACGCGGGCCAAGGCCGCCTAGCGTCTCGGGTTCACGCTCAAAAAGCAGGGCGGCGGAATGGTTGCAGTCCAGCACCACCCCATCCTGGTCCACCATGAAGATGAGGTTGTCCGAGGCGTTGAACAGGGCGCGCAGGGTCAGCTCGCGATGGCGCAGGCGTTCCTGGGCCTCGCGCCGTTCCGCGATTTCCCGGGTCAGGGCCGCGTTGGCCTCGGCCAGCTCCCGGGTACGCTCCGCCACCTGCCGCTCCAGGTTGCCCCGGGCCTGGTCCAGCTCGTCCCGGGTGGCGTGCAGCACCTTGACGTTCTCGGCCAGCTTGTAATTCGCGTGCCGGTGCAGGCTGTAGAGTTCGTAGCTTTCCAGCATCTGGGCGCCCTGCTGCAGTACGATGGAGAGCAGGGAGAGCTGGATGGCCGTCAGGTCGCTACGCTCGCTCCGCAGGACCCCCAGAAACACACCCCGCATCCGGGCCGGGGTCAGGATGCCGTGCAGCAGGCAGTCCGCCTGCACGGTGGTTGCCATCGCGAACTGGGCCTTGTTGCGTTCCAGGGCCCAGGCCACGGACCCGGCATCGATGAACGCCCCCAGCTCTGTTTGCAGCAGCGGGGCCTGGTCCTCGGGCTCGCAGAGCGAAAGCAGCAGGTCCTCGTCCCTGTGGAAGAGGAAAATGCCCAGGGCCTGAAACTCCACGAGGCCGGCCGCCTTGGCCAGCATCTGGCGCAGGATGGGTTCGCGGCTTTCCAGGCGGCTCAGGCCCGGCGAAAACAGGGCCAGCTCGGCCGCCTGCTCCAGGGCCGCCATGGCGCGGCGTTCCCGCTCCCGCAGCTCGTCGAGGTCCCGGCGCAGTTGCTCCAGCTGCTGTCTAGTGGCCATGCAACCTCCGGGCGATCCACGCCCAGCGGTTTCGCGCGCGGGGGCGCAGCGCCGTGCATGTTCGCTGCTGCGCGCCCTTTGCCGGTGGTGTCGACGCGGGTTCCTGAACACCCCATCCCGTCCCGCTCACTGCCGCCTCCTGGCCCCCACAATAATTCCCGATTGTTGTGGGAGAGTATCTTCTTTATAACGCAGCTGGGGGCCTTTGCAACCACCTTTTGGATTAATTCATTCTCCTACGCCCTGTCTCCCCGCTGCGCAATCCCTGACATCCACCCCCCTGTTTTCCGGCGTGCAAAGTGCTTGACTTTGCCAGCCCGGGCATCCAACAACCATCCTGAGCAGGATACGCAGCCCTTCGGCTCCGGTACCCTTTTCCAAGGATGGCTCCATGTTGCAGATTCACAGCGCCGCACTCCGCCCCCACTGCCTGCACCTGACCCTCGAGGGGCGGCTGGACGCCGCCCAGGCCCAGCTCCTGGCCCGGCAGCTCACCGAGGCGGCCCCCGAAATCCGCAGCATCGTCCTGGATTGCAGCGGCCTGGACTACCTCTCCAGCGCCGGACTGCGCACCGTGCTCCTGGGGCGCCAGGCCCTGGCCGCACGGGGCGGGGCCCTGGTGCTCTGCAGCCTGCCGCCCTTTGTCCAGGAGGTGGTGACCCTCTCGGGTCTGGGCGCCCTGCTGCGCATCCTGCCCGATGTGGAGCAGGCCCTGGCCCTGTGCGACGACGCGCCCCAGCCCCAGCCCTGGACCCGCGACCTTCCTCTGGGGCGCCTGGCCTGCATGCCCCTGCCCCCACCGGAAGCAGGCGCCGAGCCCTGCCGCCTGGAGACCTGGGACCACGCCGAGAAGGGGCAGCTCTTCCAGGCCAGCCTGGCCGAACTGGGACTCAGCCTGGGGCGCGGCGGCTTCGGCACCCGGCGGGAGCAGGCCCTGGACAATCGCGGCCTGTTCCTCTCCTGCCTCCACGCCGCGGCCCTGCTGCCCGACGGAGCGCCCGAGCTCCCGGACTTCATGACCACCCGCTACCCTTCGGAAACCGTCATTTTCGTGGAACGCTGCGTGGGGCTGGGCGGAGACCCGGCCCTGTTCCTGGAGCTGCAGGCCGCCGCATCCGCGCCCCTGGGCCAGATCATGGCCCTGGCGGACGCCACCCTGACCGAGGCCGGACACCCTCCCGTCCCCGAGGCCTGGGGCCTGAGCGCGGCCCTGCTCTGCATCCGGGGGCTGCGCCCCTCGGCCCAGGACTGCGCCCCGGCTCCCGGGGCCCTGGCCCTCTGCTTGGCCTGCCCCCTGCAGCTGGCCGAGGACCTGCCCCCCAGCCTGGCGGCCCTGCCCTGGCGCCGCGACGGTGAGCTCAGCTGCTGCACCCTGGCCCTGACCCTGGACACCCCCGCCACCTGGGATCTCGGCGCCTCCCTGGCCGAGAACCTGGCCCGCCTCTGCCGCCTGGAGCAGCTCGTCACCTTTGCGGAAATCGGCCCCGAGACCCTGGTGGAGCACTGCGGATTCTGGGTCTGGCGCCCCCTGCTCCTGCGCTCGGCCAGGGAGCGGCGCATGCAGGTGCAATGGCCCCCGGGGCAGGAGCCCCCCGACCCCTGGGACGTGCTGCTCAGGCGCATCTACGCCGACCCGGACCCCGAGCAGGGCGCGCCCGCCGCGGCGCGGGTGCAGCTCACGCCCCTGTCCGGCGGCTACAGTTCCGCCAATTTCATTGTGGAGAGTTTCGACGCGGCCAACCGGCGGCTGCTGCCCACCGTGCTCAAGCTCGGCCCCCGGGCCCTGATCCGGCAGGAGCTCCAGGCCTGGCACGAACACGTGCGCCCCTTCATTTTGAACAACGCCGCCGTGCTCACGGGCCACGCCCAGTACGCCGACCAGGGGGGCATCTGCTACAACCTCCTGGGCCTGGACGGCGAGGCCAGCCGCCTGAGCTGGCTGGAGCAGCACTATCTCGGCCGCTCCACCACGGAGCTGCTGCCCCTCTTCGAACGGCTGCTCACCCGGGTGCTCAAGCCCTGGTACGGCCAGCCGCGCTGGGACAGCCTCGCCCTCTGGCAGGAGCACGACCCCACCCCGCGCTTTCCGGACATCCTGCGCCGGGCCGCGGCGGAACTGGATATGGGGCCGGAGCGCGCCACCTTCGACTCCGTGGAACTGGGGCGCGAGCTCCCCAACCCCTACCGGATCCTGGCCGAACTCTACCCCCAGCGCCGCGCCGAAACCCGGCAGTGGTACTCCTGCGTGGTGCACGGGGACCTGAACCTGCGCAACGTGCTGCTGGACGAACGCGAGAACATCCACGTCATCGACTTTTCCGAGACGCGACGCGGCAACGCCCTCTCGGACTTCGCCCGGCTCGAGGTCATCCTCCTCCTGGAGCACACCCGCCTGGACGCCGAGCAGGACGCCGAGGATCTGGCCCATTTTCTCCAGGCCTGGTACAAGGGGGGCGAGTACGCCGCCCCCCCCGTGTTCGCCTACACCGGCTCCGACCCCCCCGTGGGCA
>CAZNSV010000350.1:0-4277 GCA_964575775.1 uncultured Desulfovibrionaceae bacterium | reverse complement strand
CTCCCTGGCCGAAACCGCCTGGGAGGCGGCGCGTCCGGCCAACGACTGGGCCGGGTTCCTGCCCCATTTGGAGCGGCTGCTGGCCCTCAAGCGCCAGGAAGCCGAGGCCGTGGGCTACGCGAGCGAGCCCTACGACGCCCTGCTGGACGACTACGAGCCCGGGGAGCGGGCCGCGGCCCTGCAACCGCTCTTCGCCGAACTGCGGCAGGGGCTGGTGGCCCTGCTGGCGCGCCTGAAGGAAGCGCCGCGTCGCCCCAATCCCGCGTTGCTGCAGGGCGACTTCCCGGTGGACGCGCAACGGGAGTTCTCCCTGGAGGTGGCCCGGGCCCTGGGCTACGATCTCGAGGCCGGGCGTCTGGACAGCTCGGCCCACCCCTTTTCCATCACCATCGGCCCCGGCGACTCGCGCATCACCACCCGCTTCGATCCGCGCTCCTTCAGCCAGGCCTTTTTCAGCACCATGCACGAGGTGGGGCACGCCCTCTACGAACAGGGGCTGCCCGCCGAGGCCTGGGGCACCCCCCTGGGGCAGGCGGCATCCCTGGGCGTGCACGAGTCCCAGTCCCGGCTCTGGGAGAATCTGGTGGCCCGGTCCGAGCCGTTTTGGCGCCACTTCCTGCCCCTGGCTCAGGCACGCTTCCCGGCCCTGGGCAATGTGCCCCTCGCGGAGTTCCTGGGCGCGGTGAACGAGGTGCGGCCCGGCCTGATCCGCGTGGATGCCGACGAGGTGACCTACAACCTGCATGTGATGCTG
The DNA here is from genome assembly GCA_964575775.1 of uncultured Desulfovibrionaceae bacterium. GTDB lineage: Bacteria > Desulfobacterota > Desulfovibrionia > Desulfovibrionales > Desulfovibrionaceae > CAZFCK01. The sequence goes on along the minus strand of CAZNSV010000350.1, from coordinate 3,523 downwards.
CGTTTCGAGCTGGAGCTGGCCCTGTTTCGGGGCGAGCTCCAGGCCCGGGACCTGCCCGAGGCCTGGGACGCGGCCATGGAGCGCTACCTGGGACTGCGCCCCCCGGATCTGGCCTCCGGAGTGCTGCAGGACGTGCACTGGTCCGCTGGGCTCTTCGGCTACTTCCCCACCTACACCCTGGGCAACCTCTACGCGGCCCAGCTCTTTGCCGCTGCCCAGCGGGAGTTGGGCCCCCAGGTCGAGCCGCTGGCCAGGGGCGAATGCGCCCCCCTGCTGCACTGGCTGCGGGACAAGGTGCATTGCCACGGGCGGCGTTACGCGCCCCGCGAACTGGTGCGCCGGGCCACGGGCGAGGAACTCTCGCCCCGGAGCCTGCTGGCCTATCTGGAAGGGAAGTTCACGACCCTGTACGGGGTGTAGGGGGCTGGTCGGTAGTGCAGCCCGGCCTGCGCTCCTGGGAGAGAAAGACCCCCAGCAGCACCAGCCCGGCCGCCACCATCTGCCAGTTGGTGAAGCGCTCCTCCAGCAGCAGCCAGCCCAGAAGCACGGCGAACACGGGGATGAGGTTCACGAAGGCCGTGGCCTGGCTGGCCGGGTAGCGGCTCAGCCCGTAGTTGTAGAGCCCGTAGGCCCCGATGGTCACCACGGACCCCAGATAGACCACCGCGAACACCGCCTCCAGGGGCGGATCCGCGCTCAGCTGCGGCAGGAAGTAGAGGGCCGGGAGAAAGAAGACCAGGCCGCACACGGCCTGCACCGCCGTGAGGAACCACGGCGAATAGCGGGCGCAGAGCTTCTTGAGCAGCAGCATGTAGCCCACGGCGCAGCACATGGCCAGGAACTCCAGGAAGTTGCCCAGCAGCGGATTGGGCGCGTTCTCCTGGGCCACGCCGCTGGTGGAGAGCCAGACCACCCCGATCACGGCCAGGATGAAGCCGGCCCAGGTGCGCCGCTTGGGACGCTCCCCAAGGAAGTGGAACGCGCAAACCCCCATCATCAGCGGCAGCAGGGCCGCCACCATGCCCGCCTGGGAGGCGGTGGTCCAGCTCAGGGCATAGGCCTCGAAGAGGAAGTAGAGGCCGGGCTCGAAAAAGGCCATGAGCACCAGCAGGCGCCAGTCGCCCTTGTGGTAGCGCACCTGGCGCAGCCGGGGCAGAAAGGGCAGGAAGAGCAGGGTGCCGATGAGCATGCGCCCCAGCACCACCAAAGGGGGCGGAAAGGCCGTCACCGCCACCTTCATGGCGATGAAGGAGGACCCCCAGAGCAGGGTGGCGGCGAGCAGGGCCAGCAAGGGCGCGAGGGGAGCGTTCATGGCCGGACAGCTCTACGCCCCGGGCTCGGTGGGTGTCAAATGAGGGGTTGGAGCACCTCGCACCTCCTTGCCTTGCCCGACAGGGCACAGTAGGAAGTGGGCATGAACACTCCACTCCTGCCGGGAGGGGCCTTGTGCCTCTCCCTGGATTTCGAACTGTTTTGGGGACTTCGGGACCACAACGACCTGCGGGCCGTGACGCCCAGGCTGCTGGGCGCGCGGGCGGCCGTGCCGCGCCTGCTCGAGCTCTTTGCCCGGCACGGAATCCACGCCACCTGGGCCACGGTGGGCTTTCTCATGTGCCGGGACAAGGACGAATTGTTGGCGTCTCTGCCGGAGCTGCGCCCCCGCTATGCGAACCCGGCGCTCTCCCCCTATGCCGTGCTGGAGGGGTTGGGGCGCGACGAGCGGGAGGACCCCTTCCACTACGCCCCCTCGCTGGTGGAGGCGATCCGCAACACCCCGGGACAGGAAATCGGCTGTCACACCTTCAGTCACTACTATTGCACCGAGGCGGGGCAGGACGTCCAGAGCTTCACGGCGGACCTGGACGCGGCCCTGGCCCTGGCGCGGCGCAAGGGGCTCGAGCTGCGCAGCCTGGTGTTGCCGCGCAACCAGATCAACCCGGCCTATCTGCCGGTCTGCGCCCAGCGCGGCATCACGGCCTATCGGGGGCTGGAGCGCTTCCGTTACGCCGGGGGGCGCGGGCGTCTGCCCCGGGCTGTCAGGTTGGTAAACACCTACCTGCCCCTTTCGGGCTCCATGGCCTGGAACCTGGAGTGGGGGGGGCTCAGGCCGCCGGTGAATCTGCCGGGCAGCCACTTCCTGCGGCCCTGGGCGCCACGGCTCAAGGCCCTGCACCCCTTGCAGCTGCGGCGCTTGCGCCAGGACCTGGAGCTGGCGGCCCGGCACAACCGGGTCCTGCACCTCTGGTGGCACCCGCACAACTTCGGGCTGCACACCGAGGCCAATCTGGCCAGTCTGGAAAAGGTTCTTGGTTATTTCAAGATGATGCGCGACCAGTTCGGCATGCAAAGCCTGCACATGGCCGAGCTGTCGGAGCGGCACCGGGCCTGGCAGGCCACGGGCGGCACGGTGGATTTACCGAGCAGGAACGCGCGGGATTTTACAACGTGTAAAGAATGCTGACACCCTCAGGCAGCAACCCAGGAGGTGGCTATGCAGCCTCGCAGTGGAAACACCCTTCCAAACCGGCATGTTACATTTTTCCCAAACCACTTGCAGCCTGGCACGGCTCTTGCCTTTAGGCATTTCAGTCAGACAAGGAGCCGAAGCGCCGTGAAACAGACCCTACCCTCCGCCATCCTGTTCGCCGAACGCAACCCGCACGTGCGGGAGCTGATTCAGCGCGAGCTGTTGCAGGAGGGCTACCGGGTGCTCACGGCCAAGGACGGCAATGAGCTGTGCTTCTTGTTACGGGAGGGGGCGCAACCGGACCTGGTGCTGCTGGATCCGGAGCTGCCCTACCTGGGGGTGGAGGACGTGCTGCAGTGCCTGCTCAGGCGCACGGTGACCCTGCCCGTGGTGCTGTACGGCTTCAGTTCCGGGTCGCTGCCCGCGGCCCTGGAAAGCAAGGCCGCAGCCCACGTGGAAAAGGCCGCCGATCCGCAGGAACTCAAGACCACGGTGCGCGGGTTGCTCAAGACCCGCAGCCTGGGGCAGTCGTGAACGCCCTGCAGCGGGGACGCAAAGGTCCCCCCTTCGTGGTCCGGGCCCGGCGGGTGAGCCTGCTACTGATTCTGGCAGCCCTGACGCCCCTGGTGCTCATGTGGTTTGTGGCAGGCCCGTTGAGCCCCTGCGGCGATCTGGGCAACAGGCAGGTGCTGAGCCTGGTGGTGCTGTTTGCAGGCGGGCTGGGCGTGACCGGTACGGTCATGCTGCTGGCCCGGCGTTTCATCAACGAGACCGCTCGGGAGCGCAAGCGCATGCAGACACAGATCATCGAGGCCGGCAAGATGGCTGCCCTGGGCGAGCTGGCTGGGGGCGTCGCCCACGACATCAACAACCCTTTGGCCATCATGATCGAAGAGGCGGGCTGGGCCCACGACCTGATCACGGACACGCCGCACCAGGTGTCGGAGACCAACACCGAGATCGTGCGTGCCCTGGAGCAGATCAACCGGCAGGGAGTGCGCTGCAAGGACATCACCTCGCGGCTGTTGCACTTCATCCACCGGACCGAGCCCCTGC
>CAZNSV010000349.1:0-4277 GCA_964575775.1 uncultured Desulfovibrionaceae bacterium | reverse complement strand
CGTGAGATATGCAGCTCCCGGCCCGGAGTCCCTGAGACAAACCGTAAGAGCTTGACAAGACGGCGTGTTGCGGCCAAGAAACAGCAGTTCAGCGTGCCGGACCGGCTGCCGTTTCCGGCCCCGCCCCCTCAAACCAGCACCAAACAACGACACCACATGCAATGACGCTTGCCAGTCTGCTCCAATATCTCATCTCCGGGCTCACGGTGGGCGCCACCTACGGGCTCACTGGCCTTGGTTTCACCATCATCTACAACACCACGGGCATCATCAATTTCGCCCAGGGCGAGTTCGTGATGCTGGGCGGCATGCTCAGCGTGTATTTCTGCAGCGTGATGGGCCTGCCGTTGCCGGTGGCCATCATGTTGGCCATCCTGGTGACCACCCTGGCCGGAGCCATGATGGAGCGTTTCACCATCCGCCCCGCAAAAGGGTCGGGCGCGGTTTCCCTGATCATCATCACCATCGGGTTGTCCATCGTCATCAGGGGCGTGGCCATGCTCGTGTGGGGCAAGGACACCTTTGCCCTGCCCCCCTTCAGCGGCAACGACCCCATCCCCATCCTGGGGGCCACCATCCTGCCCCAGAACCTGTGGATCCTGGGCATCTCCCTGGTGCTGTTGGCCGGGCTGAAACTGGTTTTCAGCAAGACCCTGTTCGGCAAGGCCATGCTGGCCTGCTCCTTCAACCCCAAGGCCGCGTACCTGGTGGGGGTGACGGTGCCGCGCATGGTCCTCTATTCCTTCATGATTTCCGCGGCGGTGGGCGCCCTGGGCGGGGCTATTCTGGCGCCCATCACCCTCACCTCCTACGACCACGGCATCCTCCTGGGGCTCAAGGGCTTTGCGGCCTGCATCCTCGGCGGGCTGGGCAACCCCTTCGGGGCCGCTGCCGGGGGCTTGCTCATCGGCGTCCTGGAGTCCTTCGGCGCCGGGCTCATTTCCTCGGCCTACAAGGACGCCTTCGCCTTCATCATCCTGTTGCTGCTGCTCTTCGTCAAACCTTCCGGGCTCTTCGGTCGGGCCAAGGCCGATCGGGTATAGGGGGCGCTCCACGGTGAACGCTTTCAAGCAGTCTCTCGCGCCCGTGCTCGGCTTCACGCTGCTGCTGCTCGTGCTGCCGCACCTGCTGCACAGCGACTATTACATCAGCATGCTGCTGCTCTCGGTGATCCACGCCATCATCGTGGTGGGGCTGAACATGCTCTTCGGCTACGCCGGACAGATTTCCATCGGGCATGCCGCCTTTTACGGCCTGGCGGCCTACACCACGGGCATCGCCACCGCCACCTTCGGCCTGCCCATCTGGGCCGGGGCCCTGTTGGCCATCGTCCTGGTCTGCGTGGTGGCCCTCTTGATCGGCATCCCCACCCTCAAGCTCTCCGGGCACTATCTGGCCATGGCCACCCTGGGCTTCGGGGTCATCGTGTTCATCGTGTTCAACGAGAGCGTGGAGCTCACCGGCGGCCCCTCGGGTCTTGTGGGCATCCCCCGCATGGAACTCTTCGGCTACACCTTCGACTCCGACCTGGCCTACTACTCTCTCTGCGTGGTGGTCCTGGGGCTGGTGCTGCTGGCCAGCCTGCACCTGATCCACTCCCGGTTGGGGCGCGCCCTGCGTGCCATCCACACCAGCGAGAAGGCCGCCCAGGTCTGCGGCATCGACATCGCCCGCTACAAGCTGCTGGTCTTCGTGCTCTCGGCATTCTACGCCGCCCTGGCCGGAGTGCTCTACGCCCACTACCTGTGCTTTGTGGCCCCCAGCTCCTTCGGCTTCCACTTCTCCGTGGTCCTGGTGACCATGGTGGTGCTGGGCGGCATGTCCTCCATTTGGGGAGCCGTGGCCGGGGCCTTTTTCCTGACCATACTGCCCCAGTTTCTGCACGTGTTCGAGAAATACGAAATCCTGATTTTCGGCTGCATCCTGGTCCTGTGCATGATGTTCCTGCCCCAGGGGCTGGCCGGCGGCGCGCACAAGCTGCGCCTGCTGCTCTGGAAACCCAAGACCTGTGGGACGGGAACCAGCCATGAATGAGACCCCGCTGTTGCAATGTCGGGGGCTGGTGGTGCGCTTCGGTGGGGTCAACGCCTTGTCCGAGGTGGACTTCAGCGCGCCCAAAGGGGAAATCAGCGCCCTCATCGGTCCCAACGGCGCCGGCAAGACAACCCTGCTCAACGCCGTCTCCGGCCTGGGGCCGCTCATGGCCGGGCGGATCACCCTGGGCGAGCGGGACATCACCGCCGCGCCCCCGCATCTGAGAGCCAAGCTGGGCATTGTGCGCACCTTCCAGAACCTGGAAATCTTCTCCAACATGACGGTGCTGGAAAACGTCATGACCGGCGCGCACCGCCGCATCCGCTACTCCATTCTGGACGCCCTGACCAAGTCCCCCCGCTACCGCAAGGGGGAGCGGGTCTGCCGCGAAGCGGCCCGCGCCATGCTGGACTTCGTGGGGTTGCCCGGCTGCGAAAACCTGCCCGCCACGGATCTGGCCTTCGGCAACCAGCGCCTGCTGGAGCTGGCCCGGGCCCTGGCCGCGGAGCCCGTGCTGCTCTTGCTGGACGAACCCGCGGCCGGGTTGAACATGAAGGAGACCCGCACCCTGGGCAAACTCATCCGCCGTATCCGCGACGAGCTGCACATCACCATCGCCCTGGTGGAGCATGACATGGACCTGGTCATGAGCATCAGCGACAGCATCACGGTGCTGCAGTTCGGCCAGCTGCTGGCCAAGGGCACACCCAAGGAAGTGCAGCGCAACCCCGAGGTGGTGGCTGCCTATCTGGGCTCGGACGACGAGCCCCTGGTGCCCGCCGCGGAGCAGGGTGCAGCCAGGCGGACCGGAGCGGTCTCATGATCACCGTCAAGAATGTGGACGTGTTCTACGGCAAGATCCATGCCGTCAAGCGGGTGTCCCTGCACGTGAAGCCCGGCGAGATCGTGGCCCTCATCGGGGCCAACGGCGCGGGCAAGACCACCCTGCTCACCACCATTTCCGGCCTCAACCGCCCCGCCAACGGCAGCGTCACCTGTCTGGGTCAGGACATTACCCGGCTGGCCCCGGACCGCATCGTACGCCTGGGCGTCTCCCACGTGCCCGAGGGGCGGCTGATCTTCGGCCCCCTCAGCGTGGCGGACAACCTGGCCCTGGGCAGTTACACCAGGGGGCGCAAGGCGCAAGACCAAGTGGCCCAGGACCTGGAGACCATGTACACCATGTTTCCGGTGCTCCGAGCCCGCCGCGAGCAGCTGGCCGGGACCCTGTCCGGCGGCGAGCAGCAGATGCTGGCCATGGCCCGGGCGCTCATGGCGCGCCCCAAGCTGCTGCTTCTGGACGAGCCCAGCATGGGGCTGGCGCCCACCATCACCCGCGAAATTTTCCGGCATGTGCTGGCCCTGCGCGAGCAGTACGGCCTCACCGTACTCCTGGTGGAGCAGAACGCCAAAAGCGCCCTGCAGATCTCGGATCGGGGCTATGTGCTCGAGACGGGGCGCATCATCCTGCAAGGCCCGGCCGACGAATTGCTGGCCAACCGCGACGTGCAGCGCGCCTATCTCGGCCGCGACCCGGACGCAACGCCCTAACCCAGCGAGGACCGCACCATGTACTGGCAGCAGGAATACGAATGCCTGGATCGTGAGGCCCTGGCCCAGCTCCAGCTGGAGCGCCTCCAGTCCACCCTGAACCGCGTTTCGCGCAACGTCCCCTTTTACCGCGCGCAGTTCGAGGCCCTGGACCTGGATCCCGACGCCTTCCGCAGCCTGGAGGACATCCGCAACCTACCCCTGACCACCAAGCAGGACATCCGAGACAACTACCCCTATGGGCTCTTTGCCGTGCCCCTGCGGGAGGTGGTGCGGCTGCAATCCTCCTCGGGCACCACGGGCAAGGCCACGGTGGTGGGTTATACCAGTAACGACGTCAAGCGCTGGGCCGATCTCACCGCCCGCATCCTCTGCGCCGGGGGGCTGACCCGCGACGACGTGCTGCAGATCGCCTTTGCCTACGGCCTCTTCACCGGCGGCTTCGGCCTGCACTACGGAGCCGAACGCCTGGGCGTGTCCGTGATCCCCAGCTCCAGTGGCAACGCCCGGCGACAGCTGCAGATCATGAAGGACTACCGCACCACGGCCCTGGCCTGCACGCCCAGCTATGCCCTGCACCTGGCCGACACCATGGACGAGATGGGGTTCACGGTGAACGACTTCAGTCTGCGCTGGGGGCTCTTCGGCGCCGAGGCCTGGAGCGGAGGCATGCGCGCCGAGATCCAGGACCG
>CAZNSV010000348.1:0-4301 GCA_964575775.1 uncultured Desulfovibrionaceae bacterium | reverse complement strand
CCAGACAGTTGAAGAACTGCAACACGCAGGGCACCTTGAGCCGGTAGTAGACCTGCAGGCCGCGCTTCTCGCAGTCCACGATGCCGGTGTTCTTGAGCAGGGCCAGGTGCTTGGAGATCGTGGAGATGTCCGCTCCCGTGGGCTCGGTGAGCTCGCAGACGCAGCGCTCCCCCTGGGCCAGGGTCTCCACGATCCAGAGCCGCGTGGGGTGGGCCAGGGCCTTGAGGATCGCGGCCCGGGCTGCGTAGCGGTCGTTATTTGGGGGCGTGAGTTGCATCATGAACACTCCCTTACAGCAGCTATTTGGCCAAATGGCCAAGAAGTGCTTGGCAAATAGGCCAAACAGCCGCGGCTGTCAAGGGCCCGGGCGAGTTGTTTATTCGTGTCAACCAGACATAAATATCCCTCCCCCGGATCGTGCTCGGATCCGGGGGAGGTGTTCTGACGCCCCCCGACGTGCCTGCTGCATGCTGCCCCGCGATTGCTGTGCGGGCTTCCGGCGCTTATGCCGCCGTGCGTTACGGTGCATTTTGCCAGGAACGTGCCAAGCACGGCGGGCCCATAAAGGCAGTGAAATCAAGGGGGGAGAGCGGTGGGGTTGGTGGCGCATAATTTTTGATTTCGTCAAAGTTGTGGTATATCAAAATAGTCTTGCAATGCCGTAAGTTGCTGAGCCAGGGCCTGGCTCCGCCACTGGCCTTTGGTCCTTGACAATTGCCGGGCGCAGGCGCAGGCAGACACTTGGGGCAGAGTTCTGCACCCATGTTGCGCCCGCGAGCGCATTTTCCCCTTGAACCCAGGCCTGCGGCCGGAGGCTCCCATGAACCAGTATCAAGAGGAATACCAGCGCAAACTGACCACGGCCGAGGCCGCGGTGGCCCAGATTCCCGACAGGGGCGTGTTGCTCCACGGCATGACCATTGCCGAGCCACCGGCGCTCCTGGAGGCCATTGCCCAGCGTGCCCGGTCCGGGGGCTTTTCCCGCATCGACATCTACTGCTTCAATCCCCAGGCCCATGCCGCCCGCACCTATCTGCAGCCGGAGCTGGCGGACGTGGTGCACGCCTATTCCTGGTTCCTCAGCCCCGCCAACCGGCATCTGGCCGCGGTGGGGCTGGTGCAGTTCATCCCCTCCTACCTGCATCAGGTGCCCAAGTTCATCGAGGAGTACATGGACCTGGACGTGACCGTGACCACGGTTTCGCCCATGGACAAGGCCGGATATTTCAGCTTCGGCACGGCCAACGACGTCACGTCCGTGGCGGCGCGCAAGGCCCGCAAGCTTGTGGTGGAGGTGAACGAGAACATGCCCCGGGTCTTCGGGGATGCGTTGCTCCATATTTCCGAGGTGGACCTGGTGGTGGAGAACCACGTGCCGCTGCTGGAACTGCATCCCCCGGAACCCAAGCCCGAGGACGATCTGGTGGGGCGCAACATCGCGGCCATCGTCCCGGACGGCGCCGTGTTGCAGTTGGGCATCGGCGCCTTGCCCAACGCCATCTGCCCCCATTTGTCCAACCACAAGGACCTGGGCATCCACAGCGAGCTCATCGGCCCGGGCATGGTGGAGCTGATCCGCAAGGGCATCGTCACGGGGCGACGCAAGACCCTGCACCGCCACAAACACGTCTTCGCCCTGGCCTACGGCACCCGCGACACCTTCGAGTTCCTCAACGACAATCCCAGCATGGAGAGCTACCCCTCGTCCTATGTCATGGACCCGGCCGTGATCGCCCGCAACGACAACATGGTGGCCGTGAACTCCATCATCGAGGTGGACCTCACGGGGCAGTGCAACGCCGAGTTCATGAGCGGCACCCAGTTTTCCGGCACCGGGGGGCAGCTGGACTTCGTGCGAGGCGCGTTCGCGGCCAAAGGGGGCCTTGCCGTCATGGCCTTCTACTCCACGGCCCGCAACGGCAGTGTTTCCCGCGTGGTGGGGCGCTTGCCGAAAGGCGCGGTGGTCACCACCCCGCGCATGGACGTGCACTACCTGGCCACGGAATACGGCATCGTGAACCTCAAGCAGAAATCCATGGGGGAGCGGGCCATGGCCATCATCAGCCTGGCCCACCCCAAGTTTCGCGAGGAACTGGAGCACGAGGCCCAGCAGCTGAAACTGCTCTGAGCCGCACTGACGGGAGCGGATCGGCCTCTGCCCGGAATTTTTTCGGGCAGAGGCATTTTTTTGCGTCCGCCCCTCAAGTTGTCGTGCGCTTCTGCCGATAAGACTCGAAAGCCCCCGGCTCCAGGATCGGTCGGGGGTGGGAGCCCGTGGTGATCACCAGCCTCGATCCATCCTTCGCGGGTCCGGACAGCGCGGCACTGGGAGCCTCTCCCGGCGCGACGCGGCGTGGTCAGGCCGCAGCCGGGGGGTACACCTGCCCCCATTGTGGTCGCGACGGACAGCGCAGCCGTGTGACCCCCTGCGTGGCCTGCGGGGGGAGCATCGACGTGGCCGTGGAGCTCCCCGGCCAGACTGGGGGGGTACAGGCTGGCGACCTCGCTTCCGCTCCTGCCATGACCCCGCGCACGGCAGCGGTGGCCCTGGAGGCGAGCATGCCGCAAGCGCCCGCATCTCCCGCAGGGGCTGCGCAGGGCGGCCCAACACTCCGCACCTCTCATCATGCCGTGCCCACGGCCGTCAGCAGTCAGGGCGACGCCCCGGCCGCAGCCGCGCGCAGCGAGCAGGAGCTGAGCCCCGAAGAGCTGACCATGCTGCGTGAGCTGCAGGCCCGGGACCGGGAGGTGCGCGCCCACGAGCAGGCCCACGTCAGCGCCGGAGGGCAGGCCGTTTCCGGCGGCATCCGCTACAGCTACCAGACCGGGCCTGACGGCAAGGAGTATGCCGTTGGGGGCGAGGTGAGCATCGATACCGCCCCCGTGCCTGGGGATCCGGACGCCACCCTGGAGAAGGCGCGCACGGTGCGCCAGGCTGCCTTGGCTCCGGCGTCGCCCTCGCCCCAGGACCAGCAGGTTGCGGCCCGGGCCGCGCAACTGGAGGCCGATGCGCGGCTGGAGAAGCAGGAGCAGGAGCGCGACGGCGAACAGGGTTCCGTCACGCCTCAGGCCGGAATCGAGGCCAAGGAGCCGGAACGCGTGCCCCCTGCTTCTGGTGATGAGGAGCCAGACACTGCCGTGCTCCAGACGCGGCTGCGGCGGGCCAGCGCCCGCTATGCCCGGGAGCAGGTCGGGGGCGAGGCACCATACGGCGGGGGCCAGGGCACTTCGGCCTGGGGCCTCTGGGCCTGAAAGCTCCTCCAGCACTTCTTGTCCGCACTCTTCCTGATCCCCTCTTGCCTTGATCTGGTGAAAGGCCTATCCCCAAGAATGGGTAAAGGCATGCGCCTGCCCCTGTTTGGTATAAACAGTCAAGCGAGGTGGTCAGAGCCATGAACAGGCAACTGATGCGGGTTTTTCTGCTGGTATCCTTGTTGGGGCTCCCCTTGTGGGGCACGTCCGCGGCCAGGGGCGAGGAGTACGTGGTGGGGGTGGAGGCGGTGGACTACTACCCGTTGTACTCCGGCACGGAGTGGGGGGAGTACCGGGGCTACGGCCGGGAACTCCTGGACGCCTTTGCCGCGGATACGGGCCATGTCCTGGTCTACAAGCCCCTGCCGGTGGCCAGGCTGTTCAAGACCTTTCTGGAGACCGAGGAACTGGACTTCAAGTACCCGGACAACGCCTATTGGAGCAGCGAGGAAAAGGCGGGCAAGGGCGTGGTCTATTCGGAGCCCACGGTGGAGTACGTAGAGGGGGTTTTCGTGCGCGAGGCGCGGGCGGACCTGCCCCTGGAGGAGTTGAAGACGCTGAGCATCATCCGGGGCTTCACGGCCTGGGAATATCTGGAGCACGTCCGCTCCGGCCAGGTGCGGCTCGAGGAGTGCAACGACTACGAAGACCTGCTCGCCAAGGCCCTGCAGGGGGAGGTGGACGGCGCCTACTCGGACCTGGTGGTGATGCGCCACAAGCTGGAGAGCACCGGACGGACGGGGGCCCTGGTCTTTGCCGCGCAACTGCCCCACCTGCGCAGCACCTACCATCTCTCCAGCATCAAGCACCCCGAAGTGGTGGCGGCCTTCAACGCCTGGCTGGCGGCCAACCAGGACAAGGTCCAGGCCTTGCAGGCCAAGTACGCCGTGACGCCGTGACGGGAGGGGGGGCATGCTCCGGTCGCGAGTCTGCCGGAGCGTAATCCGCAACGAAAAAGGCCGGGTCCCCAAAGCGGGAACCCGGCCGTAAGGGCTTGGTCGGAGGCTGGGGCTAGTACATGCCGCCCATGCCGCCCATGCCGCCCATGC
>CAZNSV010000347.1:0-4312 GCA_964575775.1 uncultured Desulfovibrionaceae bacterium | reverse complement strand
ATCGATGCGGAGGCGTACGCCCCCACCCCTGCCTTGCAGGGGGCCGGGCAGGCGCTGCGGCAGGAGTTGGGCATCCCGGCGGAGAGTTTTCTGGTCTGTAGCATTGCCCGGCTGACGGCGCAGAAGAATCTGCCCCTGGCCATCCGGGCCGTGGCGTGGCTCATGGCCCAGGGGCACGACCTGAGGCTGTTGCTGGCGGGGGACGGCCCCCTGCGGGGAGAGCTGCAGGACCTGGTGCGCTCCCTGGGTCTGGAGCGGCAGGTGCTGCTGCTGGGATTCCGGGACGACGTGCCCCGCCTCCTGGGCGCGGCGGACGCGGTGCTCTCCACCTCCGACTACGAGGGCACGTCCCTGGCCCTGCTCGAGGCCATGGCAGGGGGCAAACCCGTGGTGGCCACGGACATCCCCGGCAACGACGCGCTCTTGCGGCACGGGGAAAACGGACTGCTGGCGCCGCCGGGGGATGCGGAGGCCCTGGGCAGGGAGTTGCTGCGGCTGATGACGGACCCGGAGCTGCGTGCCCAGTTGGGCCAGGCCGCGGCGGACACGGTGCGCCGGGCCTACGGCATGGAAACCATGGTGGACGCCTATGCGGAACTCTGGAACAGCCCCGGCCCCTGAGGCCCTGCGCGGCCTGCGGGTGGCCGTCCTGGGCCTGCGCGGCATCCCGGCGACCTGGGGCGGCGTGGAGCGCCAATGCGAGGAGCTCTACACCCGCCTGGCGGCCCAGGGTCTGGACGTGACGGTCTACGCCCGCAAGGGCTACGTCACCGAGGACATCCGGGAGTATCGGGGCGTGCGCATCGTACGCCTGGGCACGCTCCCCGCCAAACATCTGGAAGCCTTTGTCCATTCCTTCAGCGCGGCCCTGCATCTGGCCCTGTGCCGGGCGGACATCGTGCACGTCTACTCCCAGGGGCCGGCCCTCACGGCGCCGCTCTTGCGCCTGACCAAGCCCCGGGCCAAAATCTTCTTCACCTGCGGGGGGCTGGACTGGCAGCGGGACAAGTGGTCAGCTCCGGCCAAGGCCGTGCTGCGCTTGGGGGAAATCTGCTCGGCCCGCTGCACAGACGTGCGCGTCATGGTCTCGCGGTTTCTTCAGGAGTACTACGAGCGGGTCTACGGCCGCCCCACGCTGTATATCCCCAACGGCGTGACCATGCCCAAGGGGCGCCCCCGGGGCGATGTGCGCCCCTTGGGTCTGGAACCGGGGCGCTACCTGCTTTTTGTGGGGCGCCTGGTGCCGGAAAAACGCATCCAGGACCTGCTGGCCGCCTTCCTGCTGCGCCCGCGTGGTTTCAAGCTGGCCCTGGTGGGCGATGCCGCGGGCAGCGAGGACTATGTGCAAGAGCTCAAGGCCCTGGCAGCCGGGAGCGAGGGGGTGGTCTTCACGGGCTACCGCTTCGGGGAGGAACTGGCCGCCCTCTTCGCCAACGCCCGCTGCTACGTCACGGCCTCGGGCCTGGAGGGCATGCCCCTGACTTTGCTGGAGGCCATGTCCTACGGTTTGCCCTGCCTGGCCAGCGACATCGCACAGCACCTGGAACCCCTGGGCGACACCGGCCGCAGCTTCCCGGTGGGCGACGTACAGGCCCTGGCCGGGCTTCTGGATGCGGTGGAAGCGGCGGAACCCGCGGCCCTGGCCGAGGAAGGGGCGCGTTGCGCCCAACGGGTGGAGCGGGAATTCACCTGGGACCGGGCCGCCGCCTCCCTGGCCGCGGCCTATGCCGCCGCAGTGGGGAGGTGAGGCCATGGCGCGGGCAAAGGAAAAGGCCAACGGCCGCAAGGCCATCCGCTACTATGTGCTGCTGGTGCTGCTGGGGCTGGTGGCGCTGCACATCGCGTTGTTCTTCAATATCTACGCCATCCTGAAGAACGTTTTCTGATCCGCTCTCACTGCAGGGGCGGGAGGGTGGAGCGACTCCAGGGGGGTTCGCCGGGTGCGGCAGGAGGCAGGGAATCCTCCGCGGCAGGGGCGGGTGTGCCCCCGGGAGGGGCGCTCGGCGTCGTGGATCGCAAGGGACGCCGGTAGAGGAAGTCGGGCAGAACCCGGTCGCGTTTGTTCTGGACCACGGCCAGCACCGCCCCTCCGAGGCTCTCGATGTCCCGGACGGATTTCTTGAGCATGTGCCAGCGCGGCTCGGTCCAGGGCGCCACCAGGAGGACGCCGTCGCAGGAGGCGGCCACCAGTCTGGCGAAGGGGTCGTTGAGGGGCAGGCCGTCCAGGAGCACCAGGTCGAAGCCCGTGCCCAGTTCCGCCACCAGACCGTTCAGCGAGGGGCGTTGCCCGTTGCCGCGCTGCCCCTGTGGCAAGGCACCCAGGGGCAGGATGAAGAGCTCTCCATGCCGGGTGGCGTGCAAACTATCGGGAATCCGGGGCTCGGTGCTGTTCAGCAACTCCAGCAGTCCGGGGGAGCCCGGCAAGCCATAGAGGGGCGCCAGGGCCGGGTTGCGGGTGTTGGCGTCCACCAGGAGCACGCTGTAGCCTGCCTCCTGCAGCGAATGAGCCAGGCCCACCGCGGTCCGGGTCTTGCCCTCGCCCGGGGTGGAACTGGTCACGTAGACACTCTTGAAGGGGCGCTCCGCGCACAGCTGCAGCAGGTTTTCCCGGATCACGGCGTTCTGGGTCCGACTCCGACGCAGAATCTCTTCGCTCTCCGGAGAGAGACCGTTGCGCGGGGTGGAGGGGTGCAGCATCAGCCGGGCCACGGTGGGGGTCCCGGAACGGGCGTCTGGCGTACGGAAGGTCAGCTGGCGGGCACCAGGGCGTCCCCTGGGGGCCGGAGTCACCCGGCCGCGTTCCGGTTGGCCGCGGCGGAAGCCCGGCAGGGCGAGGAACAGGGTCAGGCTCAGGCCCAGGGCGGCCAGACCGCAGAACACGGAGTAGAGCAAGGGCTGGGTCATGAGCCCCCACTCCCCGTGCCAAAGCTCCGCCAGGGCGGCCAGAGGCGAGGGCGGTTCCACGGCCGGGGCAGTCGGTGCAGTGGTCGGCCGGAGCTCGACCTGGGGCGTGGGCGGCAGTTCCAGGGCCTGGTGGGGCACAGGCTGCACCAGCCGCAGGGGCAGAACCTGCAAGGGCAGGGGCGGGAGTTCGACCCGCGCGACCTCGGGGATTGGCGGTGTGTCAGCAGTAGCGGGGGCAGGCTTCATCCGAGCCGCCTGAAATTCCTGGATGCGGTCCACACCGGGGCCGAGCAGCACGCTCCGTGGATCCGGCTGCATCTTGAGCAACATGGCGGTGGGGACCTGGACCTTGACGTTGAAATGCAGGTCCAGCAGGGGCTGAAGCGCCTCGGAACTGCCCAGCCGCAAGACGAAATGCGGCTCGCGGTACTCGATGCGCAGCAGTTCGGCCTCGGCCGGTTGCAGCCGCTGGCGCAGGCGCTGGTATTCGGTCAGGGCAGCGTCCAGGGTGCTGAAGCTGGCCACCTGGACGGAGAACAGCTCCTGGGCCTGGCTTGGGGCATTGGCTCGTGAAGAGGCGGGCAGGCAGAGCAAAAGGACCAGCCCCAGCCAAAGGACGGCAAGCCTCCGGTCCGGGAAGAGGGCTGCCGGATCCGTGCACCCCGGACGGGAGCGATTGGTTGAGCCGAATGAGGCCATGGCAAGTAGCTCCCTGGGGTTCGAGGCCGTGGGCGGAAGCGGCAGCGGGTGCTGCGCGGCAGGGAAACAACTGCGGATCGTTTGGCGTAGGTCCTACACAGGATGGCGTCCAAGAGTCAAGAAAAAGTCCAGAATAATTCTTGACACCTTGTGAAAATAATGGTGTCAATTCACGCCAGGATAGTATGTGGGGGACCGCCCCAAAGGGGGGGTGAAGGGGCTTCCGGGGGGAAGGTCAATTCCGGGGTTGTGTCGTTTGCGCGAGACAGGCGCGTTGCTGGTCGAGTGCCAGCCCTGATGCCAGTGGTTGTACGGCTTCCAGTGGTCTATCAACAAGCAAGAACGCAGAGGCGAGGCCCGGCCATGAGCGGCTTCAGGAGCGCATGATGGGAGCAGCAGGGAATACGGTGTGCGACGGGGGTGGACAGGGCAGGCGTCTGTGGGGGCGGTATGCCGTGGTGGTGCTGCTGCTTGTCGCTCTGTGGGGGTGCGGCCATGGGGCCGGGGCCCCGGACGTGGACCTGGTGGTGGATTCCCGGGAGAGTGCGGCTGCGCTGCAGGGGCTCGAGCAGGAGCGGGCCATCCAGCCCGCGGCCCATACGCCTCCGGTGGTCGAGCAGATCGACGGAGTGGCGGTGCGCACGCTGCCGGAGTACCGCATCGGCCCCGGCGACGTGCTGGAGATCGTCTACAATATCCGGTATGAAAA
>CAZNSV010000346.1:0-4315 GCA_964575775.1 uncultured Desulfovibrionaceae bacterium | reverse complement strand
CGACCCCCGCGTGGGCAAGGCCTTTCGCCTGCTGCAGCTGGTGCGCCGCTGCGCCGAGACCGTGACCCTGTTCGAGACCGACCTCACGCCCTACTACCTGGCGCTGCTGCAGTGGACCCTGCCCACGGTCTGCTTCCGGGACTGGAGCCCGGAACGCAAACGCCTGGCCGCGACCATGAGCGGCTTGTTGTGCGAGCGGTTGACGGCAGGGGAATCCTTCCACGCCACAAGCCCTGGACCGGCCTAGCGCATGAATAGTCGCAACGTCGGCCTGGTGGCGGTCATTGCCCTGGGCATCCCCGTCCTGCTGCTGCTCCTGGCCCCCCTGGTCTATGCCCCGGAGCGGTTGCGCCAGGACCTGCAGGACCTGGCCCTGACCCGGGCCGGACTGGAGCTGGGGCTGGCCCAGCCCGCCCATTTCCAGCTCCTGCCCCGCCCGGCCCTGCTCCTGGAAGGCATCACCCTGCATCTGGCCGACGGGGCGGCACCGGAAGGGGCGCCCGTGCCCCTGCTGCAGGTCAGACGCCTGCACGCCTCGCTGCAGATCCTCCCCCTGCTGCTGGGGCAGGTCCGGCTGGCCCACGTGGAGCTGCAGCACCCTGTCCTGCATCTGGTGAAAAACGCCCGTGGGCTCTGGAACTGGCAGCACCGCGACAGCACGCCCCTTCCCGACGCCCAAGGCTCCGCACCCGCCGGGCCGTTGGCAGTCCCCGACCTGCCCCTTGTGCCGGACCTCGGCCCCCTGCGCGGTGTGGACCTGCACCTGGTGCAGGGGCGCGTCTTCGTCGCTGACCTGGGCAGCGGCGCCACCCTCGACGTGGGGCGGCTGGACGGCCGGGTGCATGCGGCGTTCCAGGCCGGAACGCTGCGCCTGGAGCCCCTGGCCCTGACCTGCTTCGTGCGCGGCAGCGCACTGCCCTGGCAGGAGCCAGCACCCCTGACTTTGAGTCTGGACCTGGAACTGGCACCCGCCGAGGGGCGGGTCCGCCTCCAGAACCTCGACGCCACCCTCTGGGGGGTGAGCCTGGCCGGCAGCCTGCAGAACCGGGGCCCCTGGCCCGATCTGGCCGGAGCCCTGCGCCTGGACGCGCCCCTGGCCGCCGTGCAACGCCTGCTGGGGCAACCCAGCCCCCGGGAGGCCCAGGACCTGCCCCAGGAGCGCGTGCAGGGCAGCCTGCGCTTCGAGCTGCAGCCCGCGACCCCGCAAAGCCCGGCCGCGCTGCTCTGGCCCGAGCTGCGGCTGGAGCTGGTCCAGGCCGACGAGGCACCGACTCCCGTACACGGCAGGGGGCGTCTGCTCCTGGGGCACCCGCCGCGCCTGGAACTGGACCTGGACGGCAAGGCCCTGGACCTGGGGCCGCTGCTGCGCCTGAGCGGCAGCGAGGACAGGGACACCGCGCCCCTGCCCTTGCCGGGTGCCCTGCTGGCCGCCGGACAGGGCCTGGACCTGGACCTGAGTCTGGAGCTGGGGGCCCTGCGTCTGGACGAGTATCTCGCCACGCCCTTGCAGGACCTGCACCTGCGGACGGACAACCAGGCCGGGGCGCTCACGCTGCGTCTGCTGGCCCGCCCCGGTCAGGGGCGCTTCTCCGGGGAGCTGCGGGCGAATCTGCTTGTGCCGGAGTCCCTGGCAGCGCCCCCTGCCGTGCAGGCGAACCTGCACCTGACCCTGGAGGAGGCGGACCTGGAGTCCCTGGCGGCCTTGCCGGGCCTGCCCCTGCCGGACGATCAGCCAGCCGGGGCCGTGGACCTGCGGCTGGAGCTCGGCACGCAAGGGGCGGACTGGGCACAGCTGCTGGCCGCGCTGCAAGGCACCCTGCGGCTGCAGGTGGCGGGAGCCCCCTTGTCCGGTACGGATCCCGTTGCTGATAGCCGGGAGTTCCGACTGCTGGAAGGGTCCTTTGTCATCGAGGGGTTGCAGGAGGACACAGCCGCCGCGACACCCTGAGCACCGAGGAATCCGGAAAAAAATTCCACGATCACAATATGCTGCGAGATGCGGCCTTGACAGGTGCCCGGGGCGTTGTTACCCATCTAGCACTCGTTTTCCGAGAGTGCCAAGGGGCGGCCTGTTCGCACCCGGGCCGCACCCGGAAGGCGTGTCCGCTCGGTGCTTCATGCCAGGTCCCGGGACCATCCAGAGCCGGTGCAAGCCACTTGTACCGGCTCGGAGTTGCCTGGGAGCGGAAGGGAATTATTTCGGTGCTCCGGAAAGGAACGGCCCATGTCTGAACAACTCCTGCCGCGCGAAGCGGAAGTCCTCAGGATCATCATCGAGGACTACATCGCCAAGGCCCTGCCCGTGGGCTCGCGGACCGTGGCCAAGCAATCCGGGCTCAAGCTCTCCCCGGCCAGCATGCGCAACGTCATGTCCGACCTCACGGAAAAGGGCTACCTGGAGCAGCCGCACACCTCCGCGGGGCGCATCCCCACGGTCACGGCCTTCCGCCATTATCTGGACACGGCCTTCACGCCCCTGGACCTCACGGAGGAGTACAAGCGCAGCATCGGCCAGCGCCTGAAGGAATCCGGACTGGAGCTCTCCGACGTGCTGAGCCAGGCCGGGAAGCTGGTGTCCTCGCTCTCGCAGCAGGTGAGCATGGTCCTGGCCCCGCGCAACGAGGACGTGCGCTGGCGGGAGATTGACTTCGCCCTGGTCAAACCCGACCTGGTGCTGGCCGTGCTGATCCTGGACGGCGGCATCGTGCAGAACAAGCTGCTGCACGTGGAAGAGACCGTGACCCGCGAGGAACTGGAGAAGTTCCGCAACTACCTGAACGAGCACTACCGGGGGCTGACCCTGTCCGAGGCCCGCGCCCGGATCCTGAACGAGCTGCACAACGCCAAGCGGCGGCTGAAGCTCCTGTACCAGCGGGCCCTGCGCCTGGCGCGCAACACCTTCGAGCAGAACCCCTCCCGCACGGTGTACGTGGAGGGCACGCTGAACATCCTGGAACACGCCGAGTTCGCGGACGTGGCCAAGATGCGCGACATCCTGCGCCTGCTGGAGGAGCGCACCCGGCTCCTGGACCTCCTGGACAAGACCATCGAGGGGCAGGGCATCCGCATCATGCTGGGGCAGGAGGCGGAGCTGGACGACCTGCACGGCTGCAGCGTGATCTGCTCCAGCTATGGCGACGAAGTCCGCCCCCTGGGCGTGGTAGGGGTCATCGGCCCGCTGCGCATGGACTACGCCCGGGTGGTCCCGGTGGTGGAATACATCTCCCAGACCCTGACCGGTCTGTTGAAGGAACGTTTTTAAGCGCCCCAGGCACCGCAGGCCCGCCTGCGAAGCCAATCCCCGAGGAGGAAACGAGACGATGACGCAATCGCGCAACCCCGGTCCCGAGGAGCAGGAGCTGCAAGCCCCCGCGACCGAAACCCCCACGGACGCCGTGCCGGAGCTCTGCCTCACCGACGAGGAGCTCCTGGCCCTGTGCAAGACCCGCATCTGCAGCCTGTGCGACGAGAAGAGCCAGGCCGACGACCAGCGGCTGCGCACCCTGGCGGAGATGGACAACTTCAAGAAGCGCATGTTCCGCGAGCAGGAAGAGTTCCGCAAGTACGCCGCCGAAAGCGTGCTGGCCGACCTCTTGCCCGTGCTGGACAACCTGGAACTGGCCCTGGAGCACGGCCGCAAGATGGAAGCCTGCAAGGACGTGGTCATGGGGGTGGACATGACCCGCAAGGTCTTCCTGGACACTTTGAAGAACCACGGCCTGGAGGCAGTGGGCCGGGTGGGCGAGGCCTTCAACCCCGAGCGCCACGAGGCCGTGGGCGACGAGGTGCGGGCCGACATGGAACCCGGGCACATCTGCCGCCTGTACCAGAGCGGGTATGTGCTGCGGGAGCGTCTGCTGCGCCCGGCCAAGGTCGTGATCAGCAAAGCGCAATAAAATCCGCGCTCAGGTCTGGACGCAGACGGAAAAGGACTTAGTCTGATACCAATCTCATGAAGCTAATTTGGGAATGAGGAGGATATTCTCAATGGGTAAAATCATCGGCATCGACCTCGGTACCACCAACTCCTGCGTTTACGTCATGGAGGGCAAGGATCCGAAGTGCATCACCAACCCCGAAGGGGGGCGCACCACGCCCTCCATCGTCGCCTTCACCGACAAGGAACGCCTGGTGGGGGAAATCGCCAAGCGCCAGGCCGTCACCAACCCCGAGCGCACCGTTTTCGCCATCAAGCGCCTCATGGGGCGCAAGTTCGACGCCCCCGAAGTCCAGTCCTGGAAAAAGAACAGCCCCTATAAGATCGTCTCCGGCTCCAACGGCGACGCCTACGTGGAAGTGGGCGGCAAGGGTTACT
>CAZNSV010000345.1:0-4336 GCA_964575775.1 uncultured Desulfovibrionaceae bacterium | reverse complement strand
GATGAAGTGCTCCTTCTTGCACTGGGGCGCCTCGTGGGCCGGGGCCGCCATGTCGAAGACCAGGTCGAAGCCCGCGCCCTGGCCGCGCTCCTTCCAGTTTTCCCAGCCGTCCACCTCGAAAAAGAGAAATTTGTGCGGCAGGGTGAAGTACTCCTGCAGTAGACGGTAGCCGGGGAAGGCGTGGCTGGGGTAGTGCAGCAGGGCCTCGTCGTTGCCGAAACCCACGGACTTGAGGTGCTTGCGGGGCAGGGTGATGGTCTGCCCCCCCTGGGCGGGCACAATGCGCATGGAGCGGGTATTGTGCATGATCAGGTGGTAGCGGTCCGCGGCGTTCTCGTAGCTGCCGCCGATGAGCAGGCGCAGGCTTTTGGGGTGCCAGTCCTGCAGCGAGGGGCCGGTGAGCCGGAAGGAAAAGGTGAGCTGCATGGTGCCGCCGGGCGCCTTTTCCAG
Source organism: uncultured Desulfovibrionaceae bacterium (assembly GCA_964575775.1). Taxonomy (GTDB): domain Bacteria; phylum Desulfobacterota; class Desulfovibrionia; order Desulfovibrionales; family Desulfovibrionaceae; genus CAZFCK01. Next base: position 3,886 of record CAZNSV010000345.1, on the reverse strand, counting down.
GCGGGCGTCGGTGAGCTGCAGCGGGTGCACCTCCACGGGGTAGCAGGTGGTGAAGAGGCAGCTGGTGCCGTCCACCGGGATGGAGGCCACGGCGGCGCCGGGCTGGACGTTCATGATCTCCATGAGTCCGGGCTTGGGCATGAACTGGATGATGGTGGCGGAGGGGATGGGCTGCAGATACTGCGGCAGGATGATCTGCAGGAGGCTGTGCAGGATTTCGGGGAACTGGTCGTCGAGCTTTTCGCGGATGAGCCCGGAGAGGAAGGCGGTGCCCTCCAGCAACCGCTCCACGTCCGGGTCGGAGGTGGGGCCGCTGAGCATGGGCGCCAGGGCCGGGTGGGCCTTGGAGAACTCCACCGCCAGTTCTTTGAGGTGGGCCAGCTCCTGCTGGTAGTAGGAATTGATCATGGTCTGCGGGCTGCTCTCATGCGTTCACGGTGATCTTGCCGTCGGACTGGACAATGCTCTCGAAGACCACGGGCACGTCCTGCCCCTCCAGGGCCAGCTTGCCCATGATGCGAAAACGCAGGGCCAGCACGTCCTCCTGCTGCTGCTCGAACTCCACCCGGGCGTCCTTGAGCCGGGGCTCGTATTTGGCGATGACCGCGGACAGGCTCTGCTCCATGACCTGGACGGCGTCCGAGGCGTAGGACCCGGCGATGTCCGTGAAGTCGGGCACGCCATAGTCGGGGGCGATGGGCACGGCGCCCTGGCGGGTATTGAGGATCTTCTGCACGTGGTGCAGCACGGAGCCCATGGCGGCCGCCAGATCCACGCTGCCGCGGCGGTCCGGGTCCTTGGCGATGTTGCGGATGCGTTCCAGCAGGCGGTATTCGCGCATGGCACAAGACGCCCCCCCGAGTGTCGGCTACGGCACTCAGGGGGGCGGGGGCTGTCCTAGTCCTGTTTCCAGGAGTCGGTGTATTCGATGTTGCCGTCGTTGTAGGTCCAGGTGATCTTGGAGTAGGTGAAGCAGACCTCTTCCATGTCATGGTAGGCCTTGTTGTCTTCCACGAAGGTCATGGGTTTGTATTCCTTCATGTTGACGATGATGGCCTCGGCCAGCTTGATGGTGAAGTACTTCTCCTCCTCGCCGGTGTCCTTGATGCGGTAGTGGTCGATCTGTACGTCGCACTGCTCGCCCTTGGTGCAGGCCTGGTACAGCTTGGGGCTGGACTGGTCCTTGTGCTTGACGATGCAGAAGGGATGGTGGATGCGCTGACCCGTGGGCAGACCGGTGTGGGTGTCCTTGGGGATCTCCACCGAGTGTTCGATCTGGTAGACGAGGATGGTGTCTTTCTTGTCGCCGCCCTGGGTGCAATCGCCCTTGATGTCCCCCTGGCTCTTGCCCTTGACCTTCATGTAAGAAGTCAGTGCCATCTCTTTGCTCTCCTTGGGTTAAGTCGTTGCAGACACACTATGCTCACGGACCGGATCGGGTGCAGGACGGTTGCCTACTCCTTGTCCAGCTTGCCCACCAGGGACAGGGTGAAGGAGGCGCCCATGTACTTGAAGTGGGGGCGCATCTTCATGGAAACACTGTACCAACCCGGATCGCCTTCCACGTCCTGGACGCTGATCTGGCACATGCGCAGGGGGCGCTTGCTGCGCACCTCCGGTGCCGGGCTGTCCATCTCGGTCACGTACTGGCTGACCCACTTGTTGAGCTCGCGCTCCAGGTCCTGCCGCTCCTTCCAGGTGCCGATGTTCTCGCGCTGGATGACCTTGATGTAATGGGCCAGGCGATCCACGATGAACATGTAGGGCAGCTGCGTGGAGAGCTTGTAGTTGAGCTCGGCCTCCTTGCCTTCCTTGGAGATGCCGAAGAACTTGGGCTTCTGACAGGAGTTGGCGGAGAAGAAGGCGGCGTTGTCGCTGCCCTTGCGCATGGTCAGGGCGATGAAGCCCTCTTCGGCCAGCTCGTACTCCCGGCGCTCGGAGATGAGCACCTCGGTGGGAATTTTGGTCTGGATGGCGCCCATGGCCTCGAACTGGTACAGGGGCAGGTCTTCCACCGCGCCCCCGCCCTGGGGACCGATGATGTTGGCGCACCAGCGGTACTTGGCGAAACTGTCCGTGAGGCGGCTGGCAAAGGCGAAGGCCGTGTTGCCCCAGCAGAAGTCGTCGTTGCCGTCGGAGACGTTTTCCTTGTAGTTGAAGGATTTGGCCGGTTCGGTGTCCGGGCCGTAGGGCAGGCGCAGCAGGAAGCGCGGCAAGGTCAGGCCCACGTTGCGCGCGTCCTCGGATTCGCGGAAGCTGCGCCACTTGGTGTACTGCGGCATCTCGAAGATGGAGTGCAGGTCCTTGAGGTTGGGCAGCTTGTCCCAGGAATCGATGCCGAAGAAATCCTTGCCGGCCGCGGAAAGGAAGGGCGCGTGGGCCATGGCCGCCACCGCCGCGTTGTACTGCAGCAGCTTGACGTCCTGCGGGCCGGGGCCGAACTCGTAGTTGCCGATGATGGCGCCGTAGGGCTGGCCGCCGAACTGGCCGTATTCCGCCGTGTAGACCCGGCGGTAGAGCCCGGACTTGGGCACCTCGGGCGCGTCCTCGAAGTCGTCCAGCAGGTCCTGCTTGCTGACGTTCATGACCTCGATCTTGATGTTCTCGCGAAAGTCCGTGCGGTCCACCAGGAACTTGAGGCTGCGCCACGCGGACTCCAGCTTCTTGTAGTCCTCGTTGTGCAGAATGGCGTCCACCTGGGCGGAGAGCTTTTCGTCGATGCGCGCGATCATCTCGTCCACCAGATTGCCGGAGACCTTGGCCCCCTGGCGTTCGGGCTTGACCATCTCCTCCAGGAAGGCCTGCAGTCCGGCCTTGGTGGTGGAATAGTATTCGTCGGTGGGCTTGAGTTTGGTCGCCTGGACGATGTCGTCGAGCAATGAACTCTCGGCGGCACCGGCTGGGGCGGCTTGTTGTTGTTCTTGCAGTTGTTCGTCAGCCATGCCGTGCTTCCTCCCTTACGATTCGATGCCCAGTTCCTTGAGCAGGCGCTCCCGGGCGCCTTCGTCCGTGACCATTTCCTGCACCTTCTTGCGGAATTCTGGCACATTGCCCAGGGGGCCTTTCACGGCCTTCAGGGCGTCGCGCAGCTCCATCAGCTTCTTCAGCTCGGGTACATTCTGCACCAGCGCGTCCGGAGAGAAGTCCTTGAGCTTGTCGAAGTGCAGCTTCACGGCCATGTCCTGGGGATCCTCGCCGGGCTTGGTGTCCGCCAGCCGATTGGGCACCGTGAGGTTCAGCTCCAGATTGTGCGCCTTGAGCACGTCGTCGAAGTTGTCCTTGTCGATGCTGATGGGTTCGCGGTCCTCCACCATGCGTTCGTCCTGGTGTTGCGAAAAATCCCCCAGCACCAGGAGCTTCAGAGGAAGTTCCACCTCTTCCTTGGCGTCGCCGGTGGCGGGCTTGTACGTGATGTTCACGCGCTCCTTGGGAGCTACGGAGCCTTCTTTTGCCATGCCGCGTTCCTCCTCATGGTCTGTGTCGTCGCACCGCCGTGGTGCGTCCCGATAGTTCCTTGTTCCGGTATTACCCTGGAGCGGGAAGTACTTGACTTTCTGCTCCGTGGACTACGCCGCCTGCACCATGCTTGCAACATGGTCGTTCGTATAACTTCATACAACAAAATTGTTACTGTTGTGCGTTCTCAGTAATCTCTGCCGCCCATCTTTCCTGCACTGCTTGGCAGCCTTGTCCCCGGAACTGTCGCCGCTGGAGTAAGTGCAGAGGAGGCCGTGCCGAATAGCCTTGTCCAGGCGCAAAGCCGAAGCCACAATTTACATACTTCGTAGCGCAGAAACATTATTTTGTCATCACTTCTGGCCAAATAATCGCAGGGCTTCCGCCATCTCCACCCGCGCGATGCGTTGGAGCAGTTCAGCGGCCCGGG
>CAZNSV010000344.1:0-4340 GCA_964575775.1 uncultured Desulfovibrionaceae bacterium | reverse complement strand
TGGCGAGTTCCAGATCCTGGCCCTGGCCGGAGCCCGGAACATCGAGCTCCTGGCACGCCAGGCCCGGGAGTGGCGGCCGCCCTTGCTGGCCCTGCTGGAGGAGGCGGACCGCCCCCGTTTGTTGGCACTGCTGCCCTCGGACTACCGGCCCGAGGTTCTGGTCGGTCCCGAAGGCTACGAGACCCTGGCCGCCCTGCCCGAGGCGGACATGATCCTGGCCGCCCAGGTGGGCGCCGCGGGACTGCGTCCGGCCCTGGCCGCGGCCCGGGCGGGCAAGATGATCGCCCTGGCCAACAAGGAGGCCCTGGTCCTGGCCGGGGAGTTGTTCCGCGAGACCTGCGCCCGCACCGGTGCCGCGCTCCTGCCCGTGGACTCCGAGCACAACGCCCTGTTCCAGGCCCTGGCCGGGCACCGCAGCAGCGACGTGCGCCGCATCATCCTCACGGCCTCGGGCGGCCCCTTTCGGGGGCGCTCCCACGCCGAACTGACCAACGTCACCCCGGCCGACGCCCTGAACCACCCCAACTGGTCCATGGGCAACAAGATTTCCATCGACTCCGCCACCCTCATGAACAAGGGGCTGGAGGTCATCGAGGCCTACCACCTTTACGGCCTGCCGGTGGAGCGCATCCACGTGGTGGTGCACCCCCAGAGCATCGTGCACTCCCTGGTGGAGTACCACGACGGTTCGCAACTGGCGCACCTGGGCCAGCCGGACATGCGCATCCCCATCGCCTATTGTCTGGCCTATCCGGAACGCCTGCCCCTGCCTTTGGAACCGCTGGACCTGGAGCGCGTGGGCACCCTGACCTTCCAGAAGCCGGACCTGGAGGCCTTTCCCTGCCTGGCCCTGGCCATGGAAACCCTGCACCCCGAACGCGGCGGCCCCGCACAGCGCATCGTGCTCAACGCGGCCAACGAAGTGGCCGTGGCCGCCTTCCTGGAGGGGCGTCTGGACTTTCTAGGCATCCCGCGCCTGGTGCGGCACTGCCTGGAGCACCACGATGGCGCCGCGCCACTGACCCTGGAAGCCATTCTGGATATCGACCGCAACGCGCGGCAAACGGCCTCGGCGCTCCTGGCGCGCCAGGCCCGCTGACCGCACAAGCACCACGAGCACCATGCAAAGCGTATTCGCCGTTCTCCTTGTCCTGGGCCTGCTTATCGCCTTTCACGAGCTGGGACACTTCCTGGTGGCCCGGCTCTTCGGCATCGGCGTCAAGGTCTTTTCCCTGGGCTTTCCGCCCAAGCTGCTCGCTTTCCAATGGGGGCAGACCCAGTACCGCCTGTCCCTGCTGCCCCTGGGCGGCTACGTGCAGCTGGTGGGCGAAAGCAAGGGCGACGACGTGCCCGAGGGCTTCACCAGGGAGCAGAGCTTCATGCTGCGCCCTGCCTGGCAAAGGATGCTGGTGGTGGTGGCGGGCCCCCTGTTCAACTTCTTCCTGGCCTGGTTCATCTACTGGGGCGTGTTCTGGGCCCAGGGCGCCGTGGAAATGCTGCCCGTGGTGGGTGAAATCCGCCAGGACAGCCCGGCCATGACCGCCGGCGTGCGCGAGGGCGACCGCATCCTGGCCATTGACGGCAAGGAGACCCGCTACTGGCGCGAAATGGCCGCAGTCATCGGCGCCAGCGAGGGCCAGACCTTGGTGCTCACCGTGCAGCGCGACGGCGCCACCCTGGACATCCCGGTGGAGCCGCAGCTCTCGGTGCACAAGAACCTCTTCGGCGAGGAGATCAAGACGCCCCTCATCGGCGTGACCTCGGCCGGGGAGACCGTGACCATCCCCCTGGGCGGGGGCTCCGCCGCCAAGGAAGCCGTGGTCCAGACCTGGGAGATCATCAAGCTCACGGGCCAGGGCTTCCTGAAGATCATCGAGCGCGTCATCCCCCTGGACAACGTGGGCGGCCCCATCCTCATCGTGCAGATGGTCCACGAGCAGGCCAGTCGCGGTTTCACCAACCTGCTGGTGCTCACGGCCCTCATCAGCATCAACCTGGGCCTGATCAACCTCTTGCCCATCCCCGTACTCGACGGGGGGCACATCCTGTTCTACAGCATCGAGAGCGTGAGCGGCAGACCCGTTCCCGAACGCATCCAGGAGCTGACCACCAAGGCCGGCCTGGTCTTTCTGATCATGCTCATGGTCCTGGCGACCTACAATGACCTGCAGCGCCATTTCCCCTGGCTCTCGTTCTACTGAGCCCCTGTACCTGACCCTCAACGCGGCCGAGGAACGGCTGCAGTTGGTCATGGGAGAGGCGCAAGGGGCGGTGCTGCACGCCCAGGAATGGCACTCCCCGGCCCGGGCCATGCCACTCTTGGCGCCCGGACTGGAGCACGCCTTTGTGCGCCTGGGCCTCTGCCGTGAGCAGCTGCCCCAGCGCCTGGCGGGCATCGCCTGCGTGCGGGGGCCGGGCAATTTCACGGGACTGCGCCTGTCCATGGCCACGGCCCTGGGGCTGGCCAAGGCCCTGGGCGTGCCCCTGGCCGGACTGGACTACCTGCCCCTGCTGGCCGCAGGACCCGCGGCCCTGATGCCGGGGCTCCTGGCCCGCGCCCTCTGGTGCCTGGCCTACGCACGGCAGGGCGAGGTCTTTGTGCAGGGCTTTGCCTGGCCCTCGCGCCCGTCGGAAACGCCCCCACATTTGGGTCCGACCCGCTGCCTGCCCCTGGAGCAGGCGCTCCGGCGGGTGCAGAGCGGCCCGCAGCCCTGCCTGCTGCTGGGCAGCGGCGTGCGACGGCATCAGGCCCAGGTGGCGGAAGCGGCTCTGCCCCCGGGTGTGCTGCTCCTGCCCCAGGCCTGGGACGCACCCCGCCCGGAGTTGCTGCATGGGGCGGCCCTTGCCGCGACCTACGGTCCCGAGCCGGTGGCGCCGCTGTACCTGCGGGTGAGCGATGCCGAGGAGAACCTCCCCCAGATCGCTCGCAAGCAGGGCAAGGACCCGGCGGAAATGCGCCGGGAACTGGAGCGCCTGCAGCAGGCGGAAGTCTGACCCAGCCTCGGTGTCTGCGCAGTCCGGGCCTCTCGCGTCCGTGATCCAGGGGCTGGCCCGCCCCCGCTTGCCAAGGAGGAATACTGATGGCGGACAAGAAGGACGACACGCCGTTCGACAACCCGTTTCTCGGATTGGACAAAAAGGTTTTTCCCAAGAACCGGGGCCAGCAACCGGCCCCGACTCCCAAGGCAGCGGCAGGTGCCAAGTCGCACGCCGGGGGCGCAAAGGGCGTGGCCCAGCCAGCCAAGGGGCAGCAGCCGCCCTCACCAGTGACGGAACCCGAGGCCGAACCGGAAGAGGAGCTGTTCCTGCAAGCCATGCACGGCGTGGATCCGCTGCAAGGGGTGAAGGAGCGGGTGGGGACCAAGGCCCGCCCGGCCCAGGGCCCTCAGCCCCCGGACGAGGAGCAGGAAGTGGCCGGGCACCTGGCCGACCTGGTCTCGGGCAGGGTGGAGTTCGCGCTGGAATACAGCGAGGATTACGCCAGGGGACACGTGAAAGGGCTGGACACCAAGACCGTGCTGCGCCTGAAAGCCGGACACTACAGCCCCGAGGCCCATCTCGACCTGCACGGGCTCAACGCCGAGCAGGCCTTTGCGGCGCTGGTGCCCTTCATTCGCGAGAGTTACATGCAGGGGCGGCGGTGCGTGCTGCTCATTCCGGGCCGGGGCAAGAATTCGCCGGACGGCCAGGCGGTGCTGCGGGAGCGGGTGCAGAGCTGGCTGACCCGCGACCCCCTCAAGCGGGTGGTCCTGGCCTTCTGTACCGCTCTGCCCAAGCACGGCGGGGCCGGAGCGCTCTACGTGCTGCTGCGCAAGGTCAAGGGCCAGGGCAAGATCAACTGGGAGCGCCTGCCCGGGCTGGATCCGCTGCTGCCCTGAGTCCGCGGGGACGCGGGCCGCGTCAGCTGATGAATACTTCCTCGAAGGCTTTGCTGTTTTCCATGATCCGCCCCGCACCGCGAACACAGGTGGTCAGGGGGTCCTGATCCACGATCACCGGCAGGGTGGTCTCCTGGTTGATGAGCTTGTCCATGTTGCGGATGAGTGCGCCGCCGCCCACGAGCAGCACGCCGTTACGGGTACTGTCCTCGATGAGGTTGGGCGGGGTCTTCTCCAGGGTGCGGCGCACGGCCTGCAGAATGGCCATGACCGTGGGCGCGATGGCCTCGCGCACGTCGGCGTCGGTAATGGTCACGGTGGTGGGGATGCCCGAGGTGAGTCCGCGCCCCGAAACCTGCATCTCCAGCGGCTGCTCCAGGGGCAGGGCCGAGCCGAGCTTGATCTTGATCTGCTCCGCCGAACTCTCGCCGATGAGCATGCGGAAACGGTCCTTGAGATAGT
>CAZNSV010000343.1:0-4345 GCA_964575775.1 uncultured Desulfovibrionaceae bacterium | reverse complement strand
TGGATTACCTGGAGCAGGAAGGCTGCCCGCCGCTGCTGCTCAAGGCCGTGGGGCTCAAGGGAGGCGAGACCGGCATCGGCATGGCCGAGAGCAGCCAGTACCTTTCGGGGCTGCTGCTGGCCGCGCCCTTGGCCCGCCGCCCCATGACCGTGGCCCTCACCGGCGACAAGGCCGTGAGCTGGCCCTATGTGGGGCTGACCCTGCAGACCATGGAGCTGTTCGGCCCCAAAGTGCGGCTCGAACTGCTGGAAAACGGGGACTGGCGCGAGACGGACTGGCACGCGCGGCAGGAAGTCCGGCCCGGGCGCATGCGCTTCCGGGTGCCCTACGGCATGTACATGGGGCGCGAGGTCACGGTGGAAGGCGACTGGAGCAACGCCTCCTACCTGTTGGCCGCCGGAGCCCTGGGGCCGCGTCCGGTGACGGTGCGCAACCTCAGCGCGGACTCCCAGCAGGGCGACCGCGCCATCATCAAGATCCTGCAGCGCATGGGCGCGGCGGTGGTCTGGGAGCAGGGCGCGGTGACGGTGATGCCCGGCCCCCTGCGCGGGGTTCAGGTGGACATGGGCGACTGTCCGGACCTGGTGCCCACGGTGGCGGTGCTGGCGGCCTGCGCCCAGGGCGAGACCCGGATCGGCAACGTGGCGCACCTGAAGATCAAGGAAAGCGACCGCCTGCAGGGCACGGCCGACGAGCTGCGCCGGGCCGGGGCCGAGGTGGCGGTGCTGGAGGACGGGCTGCACATCAGCCCCCTGGTGGGGCCGCCGGACCTCTCCCAGGTCTTCCGGACCTACGACGACCACCGCATGGCCATGAGCGCGGCCCTGTGGGGGCTCAAGGGGGGCGGGGGCGTGCGCCTGGACAACCCGCGGTGCGTGGCCAAGTCCTTTCCCGAGTTCTGGGAGACCTGGTCCCAGTTGGGCAACCCTTCCCAGTAGCGGCGGCCGCGTGCGGCGCCAAGGAGGCGTGACATGGATTGGAAAGCGCTGGTGGTCGGATTGTTGCTGGGCACCCTGCTCCTGCTGAGCATGGGCGCGCAGCGCGGCAGCGTGGCGGAGCAAAGCTCCGGGGGGCGTTACGAGCTGCACATCGCCAAGGACTCCAAAGGCAAGGACGTGTGGACCATTTTCGACACCGCCGAGGGCGAGGCCAAGGTCTTTGTGGAAGACACGGTGCGCCGGATCTCGTTTACGGAAAACAGGGTGGAAGAACTCAAATGACTTCGGATGAGCGGATGACCCAGGGGGGCTTGTGAGCGCCCCTCTGAGGAGTGTGGCCGTGGTGGCCGCTCGGGGGCAGATGGGGGGGCTTTTCGTCTCCCGCTGCCGCGCGGCCGGGTTGGAGGTGCGGGAGTTGGACCGACCCCTGACGCCGGAGGGCGTGGCCGCAGGTGTGGCGGGGGTGGACCTGGTGCTCCTGGCCGTGCCGGTGCCGGCGGTGGCCGCCGTGGCCGAGTTGTGCGCGGCGACCATGCGCCCCCCGCAGATTCTGGCGGACCTGGCCTCGGTGAAGGTGGCGCCGGTGGCGCAGATGCTGGGGGCCTACGCCGGGCCGGTGGTGGGCACGCACCCCTTGTTCGGCCCGGAACCCCCGTCCGACGCGCGGGTGGCCGTGATGCCCGGGCGGCCGGGCGAGGCGGCGGACGAGACGGCCTGCGCGGCGGTGGAAGCCCTCATGACGCAACTGGGCTTTGCGCCGTTTCGCAGCACCCCGGAGGAGCACGACCGGGCCGTGGCCCAGATTCAGGGGCTCAATTTCGTGACCACGGTTTCGTATCTGGCCGCCCTGGCGCAGCAGGAGGGGCTGGAGAAGTTCCTGACCCCGTCCTTTCAGCGTCGTCTGGAAGCCGCGGAAAAGATGCTGACCCTGGACGCCGAGCTGTTCACCATCCTCTTCGAGACCAACCCCTATGGTCAGGATGCCGTGCGGCGGTTCCGCAACTTCCTGCACGTGGCCGCCGGGGGCGACATGGACCTTCTGGTGCAGCGTGCCCGCTGGTGGTGGCCCTCGGGGCCAACAGAGACAACCTAAGCACATACCGTCGGCACAGGCAGGCAGCAGCAATCCGGGGCAGGGCCACCGGACGCGGGGGACAATCCCCGGCGGAACACGGGCGTGACAACGCCAGAGGCAAGGAGAGCCGGAATCATGGAGACCATCGTTTTACGGCAAAGCGGTAAATGGATGCCGGCGGACATCCAGACCCCCATCAGTCTGTATCTGGGGCTGGTGGGCAGCAAGCAGGGCATCCTGCTGGAAAGCGCGGAAGTGGACGGCCGCCTCGGCCGTTACAGCATCATCGCCTGGAACTACAGACTGCGGCTCTCCTGCAAGCAGGGCAAGCTGGAGGTGGCCTCCCGCGACGCCCGCCTGGACCCGCTCAAGGAGTTCTCGGGCCTGGACTACATCGACGGACTCAGGGCCGTGACGCAGCATCTGCACGTGGAGGCGCCCGAGGGCTTCGAGGATCTGCCGCCCATCACCCGGGGGCTCTACGGCTATTTCGGCTACGGCCTGGCCGGGGCTTTCGAGCCCAAACTGGCGCCGCTGCTGCCCCCGGAGCAGAGTGAGTCCTGTCTGGTGCTACCCGGACAGGTGGCGCTCTTCGACCACCTGTTCCATCGCCTCTGCCTGCTGACCCTGGTGGACGGGGTCAAGACCGAGATGGATTTCTCGGCCCTGAACCGCCCCGTGGAGCCGCCCATGGCCGGGCAGGTCAAGAACATGCCCGAGGAGGTGGCCTACAAGAAGGGCGTGGAGCGCGCCAAGGAGCTCATCCGCCAGGGCGAGGCCATCCAGGTGGTGCTTTCCACCCGCTTCCAGGCCTCGTTCACGGGCGAGCCCTTCGTGCTCTACCGCCGTCTGCGCCAGGTGAACCCCTCGCCCTACATGTTCTTCATCCGGCTGCCCAAGCTCACGCTCATGGGCTCCTCGCCCGAGCTCCTGGTGCGCTGCTCCGGGGGCGAGCTGACCACCTGCCCCATCGCGGGTACCCGCCCCAGGGGCAAGGATCAGGCCGAGGACGACCGTCTGGCCCAGGAGCTGCTGGAGGACCCCAAGGAGCTGGCCGAGCACGTGATGCTGGTGGATCTGGGGCGCAACGACCTGGGCCGCATCGCCCAGCCCGGCAGCGTGGAGGTGGAGAAGTACATGCAGGTGGAGCGCTTCTCCCACGTCATGCACATCACCAGCTACGTCAAGGCCCAGCTGGCCGAGGGCTTCGACGCCCTGGACGTGCTGGCCGCCACCTTCCCGGCGGGCACCGTGAGCGGCGCGCCCAAGGTCCGGGCCATGGAGCTCATCGCCGAGCTGGAAGGCCTCTCCCGCGGCCCCTATGCGGGGGCCATCGGTTGGATCGGACTGGACGAGGGGCGCGTGGACCTGGATACCGGCATCACCATCCGCTCCCTCTGGGTGCGCGATGGCATGGTGCACTGGCAGGCCGGGGCGGGCATCGTCTACGATTCCGTGCCGGAAAAGGAATGGGCGGAGTGTCGCAACAAGGCCAAAGTCCTGGGGGAAGTCCTGGCAGCCAAAGGAGGCGGCGATGTTTTTGCTGATTGATAATTTCGATTCCTTCACCTTCAATCTGGTGCAGGCCTTCTACAAGCTGGGGCACGTGCCCGAAGTGCTGCGCAACGACCGCCCGGAACTCCTGGAACTGGCCACCAGCCCCAAGCTGGAGATGGTCTGCATCTCCCCCGGTCCCAGTCACCCGCGCAACGCAGGGCTCTGCAACGAGTTCCTCCAGCGGCTGCCCAAGGACATCCCGGTGCTGGGCGTCTGCCTGGGGCACCAGGTGCTGGGGCACTTCGCCGGAGCCACCGTGGACGTGGGGCCCCGCATCATGCACGGCAAGACCTCCATGGTCAGCCACGACGAGCAGGGCCTGTTCAAGGGGCTGCCCAACCCCTTCGAGGTGGGGCGCTACCACTCCCTGCTGGTGCGGGCCGAGGAACGCCCCGACCTGCTCCGCGTCACCGCGCGCACGGACCAGGACGAGGTCATGGGTTTGCAGTACACCGACCGCCCCTGGGCCGGGGTGCAGTTCCATCCCGAGTCCGTGCTCACGCCCCTCGGCCTGGACCTCCTGGACAACTTCCCGGACGCCCTGCGCTGAGCGGAGGAGGCAAGCCATGATCGACGTGAAAACCTTGCTGGAAACCCTGGCCCAGGGGCAGCACCTCAGCCCCGAGGCGGCCGAGAGCGGCTTCAATCTGCTCATGGACGGCGAACTCACGCCAGGGCAGGCCGGGGCCATGCTCATGGGGCTCAGGCTCAAGGGCGAAACCCCGGCGGAAATGGCGGCGGCGCTGCCCGTTTCCGTTCCGCCTGAAAAAGCGAA
>CAZNSV010000342.1:0-4367 GCA_964575775.1 uncultured Desulfovibrionaceae bacterium | reverse complement strand
CCCCTGATGCATGACCAGGATGCGGTCGGCCATGGTCAGGGCCTCTTCCTGGTCGTGGGTGACCATGATGGTGGTGATGTTCAGCCGCTGCTGGAGGCGACGGATCTCGCTGCGCAGGAGCAGGCGGACCTTGGCGTCCAGGGCCGAGAGGGGTTCGTCCAGCAACAGCAGGCTGGGCGACAGAGCCATGGCCCGGGCCAGGGCCACGCGCTGTTGCTGCCCCCCGGAGAGTTGGGCCGGGTATTTTTCACCCAGTCCCGAGAGGCCGACCAGGTCCAACAGTTCGTCCACCCGGGCGCGCAGGAGACGTCGGTCGCCCATGCTGTTGGTGAGACCGTAGGCCACGTTGGCGGCGGCGGTCAGATTGGGAAACAGCGCATAGCTCTGGAACACGATGCCGATGTTGCGTTTGGAGACTGGCAAGTTGGAGACGTCGCGCCCCTGAATGAGCACCCGCCCCTGATCCTGTTGTTCCAGGCCCGCGATGACGCGCAAGACCGTGGTCTTGCCGCAGCCGCTGGGTCCCAGGACCGTGACGAACTCGCCCGGAGCCGCGGCAAAGCTCACCTCTTCCAAGGCCTTGAAATGACCGAAGGCCTTGCTCACGTTACGGACATCCAAGTAGGCGGAGTCGGCGGAGGGCTGCATGGCGATCCTTCCCGAAACAAGGTGAGGGGGCGGCATCCGCCCCCTCGCGGGACCGGATGCCGTTGCAAGGCTCTGCGGCACGGGAGGCTGACGGTTATTTCGCCTCGCTCTTGCCGTCGTAACGCTTGGTCCACTCTTCCAGGATGCGGGCACGATTTTGGGCCGCCCAATCGAAGTCGTTGGCGATGAGCTGGGCCTCGGGATCCTGGGGGTAGCCTTCGGGAATGGCCACGCCGGTGGCATAGGCCGTCACCGGATAGACCGTGGCGTACTCGGCCATGACCTCGGGGCTGATGGCCCAGTCCAGGAAGGCCTTGGCAGCGGACTTGATGTTGGCTTTCTTCACCAGGGCATTGGCCTCCACATCCCAGCCGGAGCCCTCCTTGGGGAACACGGTGTGGATGGGTTCACCCTTCTGCTTCTGCATGATGCCGCGGTAGCCGAAGGAAATGCCGATGGGCACTTCACCGGCACCGGCCATCTTGCAGGGCTTGGACCCGGAATGGGTGTACTGGGCCATGTTCTCGTGCAGCTTGTCCAGGTACTTCCAGCCTTCCTCTTCGCCCATGGTCTGCAGGACCGCACTCACGGTAAGAAAGCCGGTGCCCGAGGAGGCCGGATTGGGCATGGTCAACTTGCCCTTGTATTCGGGCTTGGTCAGGTCGGCAAAGGATTCGGGCATGGGCAGCTTCAGGGCATCGGCCTCGATGGTGTTCACACAGAACCCGGTCATCCAGGCCTTGATGCCCACCCAGTGGGGCGGGTTCTTGGCGTCGCGCATCTTGGGACGGACCTGCTCCAGCCCCTTGGGCGTGTAGGGCTCCAGCATGCCGGCCTGGTCCGCCAGCATGAGCGAGGTGGCGGCGGTGCCCCAGACCACGTCGGCCTGGGGGTTGTCCTTCTCGGCCAGGAACTTGGCGGTGATGATGCCCGTGGAATCACGCACGATGTTCACGGTGATGTCGGGATGCGTCTTCTTGAAGAGTTCCAGGTAGCGGGGAATCTCGTCATCTTCCAGGGCCGTGTAGACGAGAATTTCCTCGGCCAGGGCCGGGGAGGCGATGGCCAGGCACAAGGCCAGGATCAGGCTGCGCACGAAACCGTTCATCTGTTCGTCCTCGCTTGGGTTTCCAGGTTGACGACGATTCTTGGCCAGGACCGGGGAGCGGACGTCCGAAAATCGTCGCTGTGGCAGGGGCGATGTGTGATCCCTGCCTCTGTACCCCGCGGCCGTCTTCAAGTGGTTGCAGTTGCTTGGCGCCCAGGTGACAACCTTGTTGCAGGGAGTACGGAAACGGCGAGAGCGGAGCTGTTTCCAGCCCGTAGGGCCTGGAATTTCCCCTCCCGTAATCCCGGGTTGCCAAATCTGAAATAAGTGGTAACACTTCTCCGGCGTTGATGTTTTGCCCTCTCATCTTCCGGGAAAAGGAGCCTGAAATGCCCGTAATCGTGGTGGATCACCCCCTGGTGCGGCACAAGCTGGGGCAGCTGCGCAAAAAGGACATGAGCACCAAGTCCTTTCGCGCCGTGGCCAACGAAATCGCCAGACTGCTGACCTACGAAGCTCTCAAGGACCTGGAAACAGAGACCGCGACCATCGAGGGCTGGGCCGGTCCGGTGCAGGTGGAGCAGATCCGGGGCAAGAAGATCACCGTGGTGCCCATCTTGCGCGCCGGGCTGGGCATGCTGGACGGGGTGCTGGACATGGTGCCCGCGGCCAAGGTCAGCGTGGTGGGCATGTACCGCAACGAGGAGACCCTGGAGCCCGTGCAGTACTACGTGAAGCTGGCCCGGCACATCGGCAAGCGCACGGCCCTGATCCTGGACCCCATGCTGGCCACGGGCGGAACGCTCATCGCCACCATCGACCTGCTCAAGCAAAACGGGTGCAAGAAGATCAAGGGGCTGTTCCTGGTGGCGGCGCCGGAAGGCCTGGCCCGGCTGGAGCAGGCGCACCCGGACGTGACGGTCTACGTGGCTTCCGTGGATCAGTGTCTCAACGACAAAGGCTACATCCTGCCCGGCCTGGGCGACGCCGGGGACAAGATCTTCGGCACCAAGTAACCCGGCCTGCGCAGGGCCGCCAAACCTGTAGTGGAGCGCTCCCCCATGGACATTTCCTCGCCGGACTACAATTTTCGACTCCGGGATGCCTTGCTGGGCGCCCAGATGCTGTTCGTGGCCTTCGGGGCCCTGGTGCTGGTGCCGCTGCTCACCGGGCTGGATCCCAACGTGGCGCTCTTCACCGCCGGGGCCGGAACCCTGCTCTTCCAGTTGGTCACCGGCGGCAAGGTCCCGGTGTTCCTGGCGTCTTCCTTTGCCTTCATCGCCCCCATCATTTATGGGGTGCAGACCTGGGGCGTGGCCGCCACCATGTGCGGTCTGGCCGCGGCGGGCTTGTTCTACGTGCTGCTGAGCGTGGTCATCATGCTGCGGGGGGCGGGCTTTCTCACACACCTGCTGCCGCCCATCGTCACCGGACCGGTGATCATGGTCATCGGTCTGACCCTGGCGCCCGTGGCCGTGAACATGGCCCTGGGCAAGTCCGGGGACGGAGCCCTGCAGCTGGTGCCGGAATCCACGGCCCTGATCGTGTCCCTGTCGGCCTTGGGTACCACCATCCTGGCCTCGCTCCTGGGCAAGGGGTTTCTCCGGCTGGTGCCCATCCTCTGCGGCATCGGCGTGGGCTACGGCCTGAGCCTCGTCCTGGGGCTGGTGGACTTCAGCCGGGTGGCCAACGCGCCGTTTCTGGCCATGCCCAGCTTCACCTTTCCTGAATTCAACCTCGACGCCATCCTCTTCATCGTGCCCGTGGCCCTGGCTCCGGCCATCGAGCACTTCGGCGACGTGCTGGCCATCGGCGGCGTGACCAAGCGGGACTATCTCAAGAATCCGGGGATACACCGGACCCTCATGGGCGACGGACTGGCCACCAGCCTGGCCTCCATGCTGGGCGGCCCGCCCAACACCACCTATTCCGAGGTCACGGGCGCCGTGGCCCTGACCCGGGCCTTCAACCCCGCCATCATGACCTGGGCCGCCATCTGTGCCGTGGCCCTGGCCTTTGTGGGCAAGCTGGGGGCCTTTCTGCAGACCATTCCCGTGCCGGTCATGGGCGGCATCATGATCCTGCTCTTCGGGGCCATCATGGTGGTGGGCATCAACGCCCTGGTGCGGGCCGGGCAGGACCTCATGCGCCCCCGCACCCTGTGCATCGTGGCCGTCATCGTGATCCTGGGCGTGGGGGGCATGTCCCTGGGCGTGGGCGAATTCCGCCTGGGCGGCATCGGCCTGGCCGGTGTGGTGGGCGTGCTGCTGAACCTGGTGCTGCCCAAGGATCTGGGCGAAGACAAGGCCTGAAGATGTAGTTCCCGGCGGCCCTGCGGCTCAGAGCAGCAGGGTCGCCGAAGTATTGCGCTCCTTTTCCCCTTCTTTCAGAGCCCCAGATCCTCGTTCACCAGCAGCACCAGTACGCGCCCCTTGGGATAGGACTTCTCGGTGATGGTCCAGGTGTTGCAAATCCGGTCCACGCTCTTGCAGTCGTGGCAGGTGGCCGTGTGCACGCAGGGGGTCTTCTTGTCCAGCCGCAGGGCATTGGCCGGAGCGGCGTAGGTCTTGATGCGGCCCATGGCGTTGTCGAGCTCCGGCACCAGCTTGTTGCGCCCGGCAATGACCAGCACGTTGCGGGGGCCGAAGGTCAGGGCCGCGATGCGGTTGCC
>CAZNSV010000341.1:0-4386 GCA_964575775.1 uncultured Desulfovibrionaceae bacterium | reverse complement strand
TTGCGGTCCGAGCGCACGGCGTCCACCACCTCGTAGCCCTGGCGCCACTGGGCCAGCATCTCGGGGATGAGCTCGGGCGGGTCCTGCAGGTCGGCGTCCAGGGGGATGACGCAATCGCCCCCCGCGTGAAAGAGCCCGGCCGTGAGGGCCGCCTCCTTGCCGAAATTGCGGGACAGGTCCACGATGCGCAGCCCGGGGTGGCGCCCCTGCAGCTCCTTGAGGCATTGCAGGGTGTTGTCGGTGCTGCCGTCGTTGACGCAGACATACTCCACGCGCAGCTCGAGGGGCGCCAGGACTCGCTCCAGCCGGACGAACAGCGCGTCCAGGCAGGATTCCTCGTTCTTCATGGGAATGACGATGCTCAACAAAGGGGGGCGGTTCATCATGCTCCGTGGGGCTCGGGCTGGGGTGCGAACAGGGGGTTCACGCAGGGGGAAGGCTCAGGCCGAAACATTCACCAGGCCGGTGCTGCCCATTTCCACCACATAGCCGCTGGTGGGCGGGTGGGGGTAGAAGTCCTGGGTGGCGGGCGCGGGAGCGTAGTTGTTGGTGGGCAGGCTGGCGAGATAGTCCTGGGTGGCGGCAAGATCCGGCCAGGGTTGCTCGGTGTGCGGTCCGTGGGTGTAGGCGATTTCCATGGCTTCCTCTCGCAGGGGCCGCTGCCGGGTGGCACAGCGCGTTGCTGCTGACGTGATCATAGCCGCAGCCCAGGGGACTTGGCAAGGCCCTGCCCAGGCCCTGCCCAGGCTCGATGAACCGGAGCGCTCAGCAAGCCGCTCCGGTCCTGGTCACGCCCTGCTCGCGTCAGACAGCCCTCGTCCGCCGCGAGAGCGCCACTCGGCCTTGCATCAAGGCCCCTGCCTGAAACAATGGCCACTTGTTTCAGGAACATGCTGAAATGCGTTAAATCTTGCCGCGGTTACAGTGCGCTAAAAGCCGCGCATGGCCCTGAGCACCTCGTCCAGGGCCTCGAGCACCCGGCGGTTGGGGTTCTTGTCGCAGATGGTGTCGATCATCTCGCCCAGCCCTTCCCAGCTGTCCGGGTCGAACTTGGTGGTCCCGGTCTTGCCGGAGTAGTAGCCGTCGATCCAGACCAGCACGATGCCCATGGCGTCCTCGTTCATCTTCATGAGGTCGTAGCAGGTCATCTGCTCGATGTTCATGGACGCGGCGTTGGCCTTGGGCGCGGGTGCGAGACAGCAGACCACGAACAGTGCACAGATGGCGATGGCAAGACGCATGGTGGACCCCCTTGGTTGCCACATGATGTTGCCGACGGCGTGGCTCCTGCTCCCCCAAGGGGCAGGACGCCCCATACCGCACCCCGTGTCGGACGCCGGAGTGCGACCCGGTTCCGCTCCTGCCGATTCCCACGACGGCCGCGCACGCTGACGGCCAACCGGAAAGCGAGGCGCAACGGAACCCAGTTTTCCCTACCAAAGCTATAAGCCGGACGCCGGGTTGGTGCAACCACCAAGTGCCGCCCTGCTGCGGTTACCAACCCCAGGAGTGGTCCCAGCGAGCGTTGTCCGGGCTGTCTTCACCGTCAAGGTTGGCACGTACCTCTCGGGCCCGCCCCCCTGGGGGGGCACACCAAGCATTGTCACGCACTTGACAGCCAAACGGGTTCCGCTCATATCGGAACAGCTGGAGATGCCCCCCGTGGCGCGGCATGGTGTCTGGAGAATTGAGTGGCGCTTTTTCCTCTTCCTTACCAAGAGGTTCATACATGATCTTCCGCAGTCGGCTCCTTGGAATTTTTCCGCTGTTGCTTTTTCTCTGCTGCGCACTCTTCACCGGCAGTAACCTCGGGTACGCATCCACCACGGTGCAAGCAAGGCCCGAAACCTCCCCAACGATCCAGAGTACAACCGTCCCGGTCTTCGGCTTGATGGTGGATGCCGGCGGACTGGGGGACCGAGGCTTCTCGGACAGCATCCACGCTGGCTTGGTGCGGGCCACCCAGGAATACGGAGCCCGACTCGAACTTGCGCAGCTGCCGCCCGAAGCGACAAGCACGGAGAGTGTGGTCGAGCAGCTCAAGAACTTGGCTGCCCACGGCTGCCTGGTGGTTGTCTGCTCGGGTTCGGGCATGCGCGATGCCCTGGCCCAGGTGGCCCCCCTTTATCCAGAAACGTATTTCATTCTCATGGATGGCGAGGCCCTGGCTTATCCGCCCAATGTGGCCAGCGTGAGCTTTGCAACGGAGCAGGCCGCGTACCTGGCCGGGGCCTTGGCCGCTTCCATGTCCCGGAGCCGGGTTTTGGGTTGCGTCGGAGCCCTTGATATCCCGGTGATCAACGACTTCCTGCTTGGCTTTGCTGCCGGAGCCAGAAGGGCCGTTCCCCAGGTGCAAATCATGACGGCCTATATCCAGGATCACGACAAGGAGTCCGTGGTCTGGAACAACCCCCAGACCGCCCGGGCCATGGCCGAGGCCATGCACAAGGAGCAGGGCGCCGATGTCTTTTTCCCGGTGGCCGGGGCCTCGGGCCTCGGCGTTTTCGACCTGATCCGGGACGCAGGGCTCTTCGCCGTGGGGGTGGACTCCGACCAGGACCATCTCGTGGAGGGGCGCATCCTCACCAGCGTGATCAAGCACCTGGATGTGGCCGTGCTGCACATGATTCGTGGCGTGATGGCCGGAACCTTTCGCAACGCCGATCACCACCTGACGCTTGCGGAAGGTGGGGTGGACATCTCCCCCATGCGCTTCACCCGTGAGCACACGCCGCCTGAAGTCCTCGAGCTGCTGCAGCAGCTGCGCCAGGAGATACTCACCGGCGCCGTCACGGTCCCGCACGCACGGCACGGGGGCAACGCCCCCACTCCCTGACCGCTGCCGTTGTTCCGCTTTCCAAACGCAACACGGGGGCGTTCTTTCCTGGAAAGAACGCCCCCGTTGCTCGGCAATCAAGGTTGGCGGTTTCAGCTCCGGCGCTGCTCGTCCAGAATTTCGGACATGTGCCGCACCCGCACGGCACTGCCGCGCTTGGCCAGGCCGCCGCGAATCTGCATCACGCAGCCCGGGCAGTCCGTGACCAGCACGTCCACGCCCCCGGCTTCGATGTTGTCCAGCTTGTGCTTCAGGATCTGCTCCGAGACCTGGGGGAACTTCAGGGAGTAGGAGCCGCCGAAGCCGCAGCAGACCTCCTCCTCGGTGGTGGGCACGTACTCCAGGCCCGCGGTCTGCAAGAGCTTGCGCGGGGCCTCGTGCACGTCCAGCCCCCGGCACAAGTGGCAAGGGGCGTGGTAGGCCGCCTTGGCCCCGGTGCTGCGGAACTCCTCGCCCTGCACGCCCAGCATGTCGTGCATGAAGCTGGAGTAGTCCATGACTCGGTCCGCGAAGCGCTGAGCCAGGAGGCGGAGCCGGTCGCCCTCGGGGAAGAGCTTGGGATAGTGTTTGAGGTGCGACGCGCAGGAGGGGCAGAGGCAGACCACCGCATCCACGTCCGCGGGGTCGAAGGCCTGGATGTTCTGCACCGCCACCTCGCGCTCGGCATCGCTGCAGCCCATCATCATCAGGGGCAGGCCGCAGCAGGTCTGCTGCTGCGGGAAGAGCACCCGCACCTTGCGCTCCTGGAAGCTGCGCAGGGCCGCTTCCAGCTGCTCGGGGTAGATGAAGTCCTGGGCGCAGCCGGCGAACAGGGCCACGGTGTAGCGGGGGTGCTCCACCGGCGTGGCCAGCTTCTCGAAGCGGTCACGGAAGGGCTTGTCCGCAACACGCGGCAGCTCACGGAAGGTCTGGTCCTTGGCGAAGATCATGGGCAGGTGGCGGATGTAGGTGCCGCCCTTGTCGTCGGACTTGCTGCCCAGGGGCTTCTGGGCGAAGCGCGCGGCCCGGAGCAGGCCGTGGAACAGCTTGCGGTTCTTCATGGCCATGGAGAGCAGGGTCTGCTCCAGCCCGGGTCCGGTCTCGTCCTGGATGCGCGCGTGCACCCGCTTGATGAGCCAGGGCAGATCGATGCCCGCGGCGCACACGGCCTTGCAGGCCTGGCAGTTGATGCAGTTCTGCACCAGCTGGCGCGCCTTGTCGCGGCCGTGGAAGAAGTAGGTCAGGATCAGGCCGATGGCGCCGATGTAGATGTGCCCGTACTGGTGCCCCCCGACCATGCGGTACACGGGGCAGACGTTGGCGCAGGCTCCGCAGCGGATGCAGCGCAGGACCTGGCGGAAGTCGGGATCCTTGGCCAGGGCGCTGCGGCCGTTGTCCAGGAACACGATGTGCATCTGCTTGCGGGTCTCGGGCGCGCTCTGGCACTCGTTGGCGCCGTGGATCCAGGTGACGTAGGAGGTCATGGCCTGGCCCGTGGCGTTGCGCGGCAGGGCGCGCAGCACGCGCAGGGCGTCGTGCAGGGTGGGCACCAGCTTGTCCAGCCCGGCCAG
>CAZNSV010000340.1:0-4407 GCA_964575775.1 uncultured Desulfovibrionaceae bacterium | reverse complement strand
CAGGCCAAGGTTCGCCGCAGCGCCGCGGCCGCCCTGGCGGCTTGGGGCCCTGCCGCGGCGGAGGCCGTGCCCCGTCTGCTGCCTTTGTTGCGAGATCCCAGCGAATTCGTGTCCCTGGCCGCTTCCTACGCCTTGGGGCAGATGGGGGCCCCTGCCGTGGAGGCCCTGCTCCTGGCGCTGCGCTCCGGCAACCCTGCCCAGGAGGCCAGCGCCCTGCAGGCCCTGCGGCTCATCGGCGACCCGGCGGTGGACCTGCTCAGGGCCAAGCTCGCCAACAGCTCGGGCAGTGCCTCTGTCCAGGCCATCTACGGGCTGGGGCGCATCGGTCCCCAGGCGGCCGCGGCCGCGCCCCAACTGGTCAAGCTCCTGGGACATCCGGACAACGAGGTGGCCAATGCCGTGACCGTGGCCTTGGGGTTGATCGGCGCCTTGGCCGTACCCGAGCTCATGCGCAGCCTGGACGACCCGGAGCGCGGCGTGCGCCTGTTCGCCACCTATGCCCTGGGCGCCATCGGCGCTCCTGCCGTTCCGGCCCTGGAAAAGGGGCTGCGGGACAAGGATGCGGGAGTGCGGGAGCAGGCGGCCATTGCCCTGGGCAAGATCGGCCCCCAGGCCTATCAGGCGGTGACGCCCCTGATCCAGGCCCTCGGCGATCCCTCGCCCTCGGTGCGGATGAACGCGGCGGATGCCCTGGGCTCCGTGGGTGCCGCAGCCGAGCGCGCGGTACCGGTGCTGGCCGAGGCCCTGCGGGACAAGGACGACTTCGTGCGCACCATGGCTGCCTACGCCCTGGGCAAGATCGGCAAGGCGGGAGCCACCACCCTGGTGAGCACCCTGGCCGATCCCAGTCCTGCCATGCGGGAGCTGGCGGCCGTGGCCCTGGGCATGATCGGCCCACGCATCGGGGATGAAGCCAAGGACGCCATACCGGCCCTGATCAAGGCCCTGGACGACCCGGACCCCGGGGTGCGGCGCAGCGCGGCCGGTGCCCTGGGCTACATCGGTCCGGCCGCGGCTCCGGCCACGGCACGACTGCAGGAGCTACTCGACTCGCCCGACGAGGACCTGCGCCTGCTGGCAGCCTATGCCCTGGGCAAATCCGGACCCGAAGGCGTGGCCGTGCTCACGGCGCAACTGCAGGACAGCGTGGCGGAGCGCCGGGCCCTGGCGGCCTCGGCCCTGGGGCTGAGTATCGCCTTTGCCGAGAGTGCGCTGCCGGCCCTGATCGCCGCTCTGCAGGATCCTGACGAAACGGTGCGTGGCAAGGCCGCGGACAGTTTGGGACAATTCGGTGGCAGGGCCCTGACAGCGGCTCCCGCCCTCACGGCCCTGCTGGAGCAGGGCGGCCCGGTGGCTGCGGCAGCGGCCAGGGCCCTGGCTCGCATCGACGACAAGTACCCCGGTCCCGCCAGCGCGGAGCCCGCACCCTGAGGTGACGCCTCAGGTTTTCTGGCCGTCCTCTTCCGCAGCCGTCTCCCGAGCGCTTCGGTCGGCGCGCGCGCCCGTCGCGTTGCGACGCCGTCTTTCCCGCCACAGGGCCGCAGCCAGCCCGCCCCCCAAGATCACCCACTGCAGCAGCAGACGCTTGAAATCCACCCGCAGGGTCACGGTGGGGGAGTCCGGCTCGGGCATGGTGAAGAGGAAGGCATAGCCGTGGGGCAGTTCCGTGGCCGGACCCGGCCCCTTGGTGGAGAGGATCCAGGGCGGAAAAAGCACGCTGAGGAACAGGAGAACCACACCGATGATCACAATGGCCAGGTATCGTGCGGACATGGGCTGCACCTGGTTGAAGGGACTCTGGTTGCGCGCGGCGCCGTATCCAAAAGCTGCGGGAGCATCTTGACATGAGCGCCCGGCAGAGGCAATCCCGGAGGGACCGTTTTTCGGCTGGAATCGCTGCAAACCTTCCGCCCCCCGGAGCCTTGTGGAACAGAATGCGCCGTTCGCTGTGATCGCCAGCCTGATCCCGCCGCACAGCCCCTTGTTTTCCCTCTTCAGCATCCACGCGGCCCTGGTGGCCGCCAAGGCGGTGATCGGGGGGCGCCGGGCCGGGCTGGACGCCGCTGCCCTGCGCTTTGTGGAGGAGGCGGCCCTCTTGCACGACATCGGCATCGTGGAGGTGCACGAACCCAAGCTCCACTGCCATGGCGCGCTGCCCTATCTGCAGCACGGCGTGGCAGGGCGGCGGATCCTCGAGGCACTGGGCCTGCCCGCCCACGCCCGGGTGGCGGAAACCCACGTGGGCGTGGGGCTCACCAGTGCCGAGATTGCGGCGCAGAACCTCCCCCTGCCGCAGCGGGACATGCTGCCCGTGACCCTTGCCGAGCAGTGCGTGTGTTGGGCGGACTTGTTCTTCTCCAAGAGTCCGGGCCGACTCCACCAGGAAAAGAGCCTGGCCGAGGTGCGCGGCACCGTGGACCGCTACGGGAGCGCCGCCCGAGAGCGCTTCGAGGCCCTGCACGCCCTGTTCGGCGACGCGCAAGGGGCCGTCTGAATCCTGGATCAACTTCGACCAAGGCGGGTCCCACGAACCCGCGCGGAGCCTGCATGTCCCGTTTCGCCCCTCTGCTGGAACACGTCGCCACCATGGCGCCCGAACGGATCTACCGCACCATCTACGACGAGGACTTCAACCCCGTGGTGCTGGGCACCGAACCCATGCACCGGGAAGAGCTCGAGCACTTCAACCGGGTGGCGTTTCAGGGCAAGGACGTCCTGGACCTGGGTTGCAACTTCGGGTTCTTCAGCTTCCAGGCCCGCCGCCTGGGCGCGGCCAGGGTGCTGGGCGTGGACTGCGACCCCGACGCCCTTGCCGGAGCACGCATCCTGCAGACCATTTTCGGCCTGCAGCACATCACCTTCGACCAGGTGGATTTCGACGCCCGCCCCAACCCTTTGCAGGGGCGGCAGTTCGATCTGGTCATGCTGGTGGAGTTCATCGGCAAGGGCTACACCCGCTCGGGCCTGATCCCCACCCTGCTCGCCTTTGTGGAGACCCTGACGGAAAGGGAACTGCTGCTCTCCCTGCGCCGGGACTATCGCATCCGGGAGGAGCTGGGGCTGGAACCGGAACAGCTGGCCGCCCTCTACCCCTCGCAGTACATCACCGGGGAGTTGTTTCGGATCCTGGACTACGTGCGGGACTTCTACGCCCCCCGCTGGAAAGTGGAAGTGCTCTCCCCGCTCTACACAGGGCACGAAAAATCCCGCAAGTACCTGCGCTTCCATCGCGGCTGAAGACCTGCCACGCGCCCTGCGGCGAGTCCTGCCCTGACAATGCAAAAACCCCCGGGGGGAAACGGGGGTTTTTGCCTGTGGGGGTGTGATTGGGATGTGGTATGGAGAACCGCTTGCTATGCGGTTGATGTAGAGGTAACCACCACCCATTACCCCTACATTGCGAGTTTCTTAACTTTTCTTAATTGACCTCTAATAGCCGACGAACTCAGTCCAACCAAGCCGCCGGAATCGTAACTCATTCCCGAGCACACTCCACGAGGCTCCGCAGGGAAAAAAAGGGCGGCCCGGCGCTCAAACCTGGCCGATATGCACACCCGGCCGGAACACCGCTCCGGCATGGGTGCGGGTGTGGCTCTCGTAGGCGCGGATGGCCAGACGCTGCAACTGGGGTGAGGGCGCTTCCGACTGGGGCAGGGCCGCCTGCCCCCCTGCCGCCCCTTCCAGGGCAGGGGGCACGGCCAGGGAGTTGCGCAGAGCCGCGATCTCCAACTCGGTGCGAAAGGCCGACTCCTGCTCCCGCTCATACCGCTGCAGCGCGGCCTGGGCCAGGGCCTCCACATCCACTTCGGGCTCCTGGACCTCGTAGCGCAGGCCCAGCTTGCCCAGACTGAAGGACAGGGTCTTGGTGCGGCCCCCGCCGGTGGGGGCTTCGCTTCCCACACCCCGAGCGGCAGCGTTGGACAGCAACTCGGCGTCCGCTGTCCCCGAAGTGCGGGAACGCTCCTGCACTCCCTGGGAGGCAAAGGCGTCGCGTACGGTCCCGGCGATCTTCACCCTGATACCCCTGCACTTGCTCTGGCAAACTTGCGCCATGCTCATGAGCATGGTTCCCGCTCCCTCGTGAAGGAAGGCGAGAACGCGAGGCAAGGCTGCCGATCAGTCTGATATGCAGGAAAAGTATAGCACAGCCAGCCCGCTCTGACAAGCTGCAGGCCGCGGGAAAACTCAGGCTCCGCCCAGCCAGACCTCGCGCACCGCGGTCACCAGGGCCTGGACCAGCCGGTCGCCTTCACGGTCGCGCCAGTAGCAGAAACTCACCGGAATCCTGGCCACTTCCGTCTCCCACATGCAGGCGTGACCGGCCTGGACCGCGGCCACGGCCTCGTCCTCCCGCAGCAGCGCCAGCCCCTTGCCCGCTCGCACCAGGCTCAGGAACGTACCCTCGTC